>JAJAYX010000173.1 GCA_026785985.1 Rudanella sp.
ATACTAACCAGATTCTGATGGGCGTAGGAGGGGGCTAAATACGCTCCATTCCCATAGGCCCTGTCTAAGCGATTAACCACTAACTCAGCCTTGGCGAAGGGCAATTGGGCGAAATAGTAGACATACATCGTTACCTGCTGATTTCTTGCCAAGTTTTTTGGTCACGAAAAATAATCTGTCCAAAGTCTAATATCTTTGAGCGTGTAGAACTAAAAATGACTATTTTTTCTTGCATTTTTGTACCACTTATTCCAAGAAACCATGACACAGGCGAGCCTCATTAAAAGCGGCTTTAAGTACGTTACGAACTCAAAGGGAAAGGTTGAAGGAGTTGTCTTGAACCCTAAGAATCAGGCTATAAGGGAGTTACGGCCAAAGAATCTGGAACAGACCCCACCGCTTTTATTTGACGCATTGCCATCACCAGCATCACAGGCGAGGTATTCAAGGTTTTGGGTCATCAACCGCCGGAATAGATACGCCACCGGGTTAAACCAGAACACAATGGTCAGGCACTCGGTCAGCAACACGTCGAGGGTGTGGTGCTGACTCACATGCACCCGTTCGTGCCGCAGAATCTGATCCAGTTCGTGGCGACTTTCAGCACCACAAACCGTCCGAACGGGAACGGGGCTTTCACGGGGGCCTGTACCAGCACGAAATCGGTGTATCGGGTCTACATGCCATTTTCGATCAGGATGCGCAACCGAACAATTCGCCAGCCCAACCGAAATGGTTTACGGAACACCTCCGTTGTCTGGTGTACCACGGCCCGAACGGGTTCCGGCTGTACTGTGGGCAACTTGGCGAAGGGCAGACAAACAGCTTCAAACGCAATCACCCACAACACGGCCCTGTTTAGGTCGAAGCGGGTAGTGCGCCGGAGCACAAGCGCGTAAGCCAGCACCAAAACGGTCAGAATCAGGTTAGCCTGAACCAGATAGCGGAGGGGTTCCATGTCATTTCTGTTTGTCGATCAGGGCCAGAATCTCGCGCAACTCATCCGCCGAAATCTTGTCATTCTGAGCAAAATAGCTGACCAGGTTCTTGTATGAATTATCGAAATAATCAGCCACCACGCGCTTCATCACGTATTTATTCTGATAGTCCACCTTTTCGATAATGGGGTAATACTCATGGGTGTTACCATAGGCGCGGTGGCCCACAAAACCCTTTTCTTCGAGGTTTCTGATGATTGTCGAGACTGTATTGTAGTGCAGGGGCGGATTGTCGAAAAACGGAATCATGTCTTTCACGTAGGCTTGCTCTAATTTCCAGAGTACCTGCATCACTTCTTCTTCTTTTGCCGTTAATTTTTCCATGGGATTGTCTGACTTATCTTACCGGGACAAAGTTAAAACTATTTTTGTAGTTCGCAAGAATGCTCTGAACTTATCCCTCACCCTTTTTATCGGGTAAGCCCATTCAGGAAAAACAAAATGGTAGTTTTGTGAAAAGTAAATGCAAGCATGAAGAACCTACTGTATCTGATACTGATAATGAGCGTGGTGTTACTGGCTGGGTGTGATAAAAACACGGTTTACAGCGAATATGAAGATATTGAAGATGGAAAATGGTATGTGAACTATGCCCCGGCCTTCACGTTTCGGATTGAGGATGCCAGCCAGCCCTATAATATTTATTATAACCTGCGAAACGCGCTCTCGTACCCGTATTACAACCTGTATTTGACACGTTATTTGAACGACTCAACGGGTCACACCATCGAGTCGCGTTTAGACGAACTGCTGTTGATGGATCCTAAAACGGGCCAACCCAACGGCGATGGGTTGGGCGATATTTTCGATCATAAAGTAATCATTAAACAGAATTACCGGTTTCCAAAAGCCGGTCAGTATACCATTCGTATCAAGCAGTATATGCGCCAGAACCCCCTGCCCGATGTGTTGAGCGTTGGTATTTCTGTTGAAAAAGCTACTAAATAAACTCTATGGAAAAGACCATGCCCCTCTTTCCGCTCAATTTGGTTGTTTTTCCGGGCGAAGATCTGAATCTGCATATTTTTGAACCCCGCTATCGACAGTTGGTGAATGAGTGCTTCGCACGGGAGATGACCTTCGGTATTCCGGTTTTTGTGGATAATAAACTGCCCGGCTACGGCACCGAGGTTCACATTACAACTCTGCACAAACGCTACGACGATGGCCGGATGGACATCAAAATGAAGGGGCTGGGCGTATTTCAGCTCATTAACTTCGAGAATCCCGTGCCCGGCAAGCTCTATGCCGGGGGCGATGTCCAACTCCTTGATCCCGGCGATACGTTTAGCCCTCACCTCGACGCGCTCCTGACCTTACTGGAACGTTTATATACTCTGCTCCAGATCGACTGGGATGAGGTGCGCCCGGACGAGCCGAATCTTTCGTTTCGAATTGGCCACAAAGTGGGGCTGTCTGTCGATCAGGAATACGAGTTGCTAACACTCGAAAGCGAGTCGGAGCGGCAACAGTACCTGATTCATCATTTAGACAAGGTGATCCCGGTGGTCTCGGAAATGGAGCGCACCAAGCAGCGCATCCGCATGAACGGGCATTTTAAGAACCTGGACGCACTGGATTTTTAAGTCTCTACTTCTTAACGTTCGCTTGCCCGATTCGGCGAACCCGTTCGGGGAGTTGCTCGGTTAGTTCCTGGATGTTGCGGATGGGCGGACGGGGTTTTTCGGCTTCACCCAGCAGGAATCCGTAGGGCTTGAGGTCTTCTATCGAGTCGAAAATAACTTTGAGAATGGCCGTGAGAGGCAAGGCGAGAATTAGGCCGGTTAAGCCCCACAACTGACCCCACATGATCAGAACGATGATGGCTGCTAAGGGGTTGATGCTCACCTTGGAACCCACAATGTAGGGCGTAATGAAGTTGCCTTCGAGAACCTGCACAAACAAAAATATGCCAACCACCCCCAGTGCCACTAATGGGTTTGGGTTCGTGCCGAGGGTAAACAGAGCAGGCAAGACCGACCCAATGGCAATGCCCACATACGGAATCAGGATCATGAACGCGCCAAACAGACCAAAAAAGATGGCATATTCTACGCCCAAAATCAGCAAACCAACGGTATTTAGCACGGCCACAACGGCAATGACCAGCACCAAACCCACTAAGTAATCTTTGACAACGGTGTAGATTTGGCCAAAAATGGCATCTACTTTTGTACGGCGTGTTTGGCCAATAACTTTATAGAAAAACGACTTGAAAAAATCGCGATACAGCAAAAAGAAGAAGATAAAAAGGGGTAATAAAGCAATAGTACTTAATGTGTTGGTAGTAGCTAAAAGGGTTGAAGTGAGAATAGTGCCGGCATTTTGGAGCGACGAAGCGAAATACTTTCTGGCTTCGGCCACAATCCGCTTCGGATCAACATGCAGGGTTTGATCGGCATATCGCTGTAGCTGATCCAGAAGTTGATTCCCCCGTTTCAGCAGGCGGGGAACCTCGGCGGTGAAGTTACCGATCTGAATACTAATTAGGTAAATGAGACCATACAGAACGGCAATGGCCAGCAGAATGCAAATGGTGATGGCCCCCACACGTGGCATACCCCAACGTTCCAGCCGGCGGCAAAGTGGAAATAAAATAGCTGCGAAAAGAACAGCAAAAATTAAGGGAACCAGCGTGTCCTGTAGAATATTGAGGCCATACACGATGATAACAATCGACAGCAAAACGCACGTAACCTTGGCGTAGGGCGGCAATTGGATTTAGGGAGCGCGATTATTCATTGGTCAGTGAAATAGTGATTGTTCCCCGTGCAGCCAGAGCCAGTAAACGAAGGTACAACAAAGCAGCCGCCGATTGGTGGGCAAATAGTATTAACTGGCGCGGTTTTCGGGCATCAATGCAACCCTAATTACCCACTTCGGGCTGTTATCTTTTTGTTAAGACTGACGTACGTCGGATAAACTACGCATATTGTCCGCTACTTTCGGGGCAATATCTGATCAATCAGCTCACTAATGACCCCCACTAAAGCATCCTCCTCTGTTCACCGTGTGTTAGTTGTCGATGATGACGCTGATCTGGTTGAACTGTTGCAGTACAACCTCGAAAAAGAGGGCTACGAGGTTCGAACCGCAACCGATGGCATCAAAGCCATTGAATTGGCGAAGACATACGTGCCTGAACTGGTGCTGCTGGATATTATGATGCCTCAACAGGACGGCATTGAAACCGGGCGGCAAATGCGCGAAATGCCCGAGCTTCGGCAGACTTATATTCTTTATTTAACAGCCCGGTCTGAGGAGTATTCCGAAGTGGCAGCATTTGACATTGGTGCCGACGACTACATTACCAAGCCCATCAAGCCCCGCGCACTGATGAGCCGGATCAATGCCTTTTTCCGGCGCGAAGCCCAAAAATCGGACCCCGGCGACAAAGTTGACATTGCCGGCCTGACCATAAATCGCCAGAATTATTCGGCCAGTTTTGGGGATAAGTCGGTGGTATTACCCAAAAAAGAATTTGAACTCCTGTTCTTTCTCGCCCAGCACCCCAACAAGGTGTTTAGCCGGGAGGAACTGCTCCAACGCATTTGGGGAGCCGATATTTATGTACTCGAACGCACGGTGGACGTACATATCCGAAAATTGCGCGAAAAAATTGGCGAAACATACATCCGAACCCTAAAAGGCGTTGGTTATATGTTTACCGACGAACCCGAAGTCTAATAATGAATTACCCAATCTATATGGACTACAACGCCACCACCCCCGTTGACCAACGGGTGCTGGACGCGATGTTGCCGTATTTTGGGGTTCATTTTGGCAACGCGGCCTCCCGAACGCACGTGTTTGGCCTCGAAGCCGAAGAAGCCGTCGACAAAGCCCGCAAACAGGTGGCCCGTTTGCTGGGAGCGGCCCCCACCGAGGTGGTGTTCACAAGCGGGGCCACCGAATCCATCAACCTCGCTCTGAAAGGGGCTTTTGAAGCCCATGGCCATCAGCGCAATCATATTATAACGGTTCAGACCGAACACAAAGCGGTGCTGGATACCTGCCTTCATCTGGAAAAACTCGGTGCAGAAGTTACCTATCTCCAACCCGATTCCGAAGGGCTGATTACCGCCGAACAGGTCGAAGCGGCTATTCAGCCAAACACCTTGCTGGTGACGGTGATGGTGGCCAACAACGAGATCGGTGTGATCCAACCCATCCCCGAAATCGCCACCCTGACCCGGCAGCGGGGTATTTTATTCCATACCGATGCCACCCAGGCCGTAGGGAAAATTCCCCTGAGTCTCGTCTCAACGCCCATTGACCTGCTTAGTTTGTCGGCGCATAAACTCTACGGCCCCAAAGGTGTGGGTGCCCTGATTGTTCGAAACAAAACGGCCCTTGTTGCCCAACAGGACGGTGGCAAACACGAACGCGGTCGTCGGTCGGGAACGCTGAATGTGCCGGGCATTGTGGGCTTGGGGATGGCCGCAGAATTGGCGGCTGTGGAATCACAATGGGTTGCCTATTCGCGGATGCGGTCTTTACGCGACCAACTACAAATTGGCATTTTCCAAAACATACCCGGTACTTATGTCAATGGCTCCTGCGTAACCCGGTTGCCAAATACTACCAACATCAGTTTTGAAGGCGTTGAGGGCGAATTGTTGCTAATGAGCCTGAACGAAATTGCGGTCTCCAATGGTTCGGCCTGCAACTCGGCCTCCAC
>JAJAYX010000174.1 GCA_026785985.1 Rudanella sp.
GAGTGGGAATCAGGCAGTGAATCGGCTTATGAGTAGCTTGCGAACGCTGACAATCAACTTGTTAAAACGGGAAAAGGTCAAAAATATGGTAGCCTAGATAGAAGGATTTATCGACGCATTCGACACCTTAATTCAGTTCATGACGCAACAACTGGTTTTATAAGAAAGCCCTGTCAGAATGTATTAGTGAGTTTTCGTACTATAGGATGTAATCTTGTAGATTAATTCGGGTCAGAAACAAACTGCGCTTGTGCAGTAATGGTGAAATGCGGGTCTGTGCTGGCCCTTTCCAGTACCTCAACAACGTCCCCTTTGCCGTTAGCAACCCCGAAGGCTGGGCCGTACCCAACGGTTCGGGCGGCTTCCCTTATGAGTACACCATGCCTGACCACTTGGCAGGGGTAACGCTTCGCAAATTTGCGGGTTATGTACATGCAAAACCGCACCTCCGACGATTGCCGCTTTGCCACCGCCGTGGCCGGTTTCGGGCTGTTGCTGCGCGAATCAGACTACAGGGGCAAGGCTACCTACACCGACATGGCAACTCTTGCCTGCAACGCTTTTGGCCCCGATGCAGACGGGTATCGGCGGGAGATGGTGCGGTTAGTGGAAGTAGCGGGCGGGTTGCAAACGGCTGCTTTGGTGAAGAAGGAGTAACACGCTCCAACAAAAACTACCCACCGGAAAGCATTGCGTGACAGAAAGGGGTATTTTTGTGCATAGATGCGACTATTTATGCAATTCGGAACCGGGCGACAGATTGGACAAGTGGGGTTGATGGTGGTGTTAGCGATCTGGCTGGCCGGTTGTGGCGATAACATCGAGACCGTTTTCCCCGCGCCTATATTGCCTAACGGCGGCTTTGGTCCGTCGACTCCACCACCCATCCCGCCCCCGCAACGGGTGTTTTTGGAAAATGGTTTCGTTAAGGTGGGTATTGACCTGAACGCGGGCGGGGCTATTACCTACTTAGCCAACGGCCCCACGAGTGCCAATATGATTAATAACTTCGACCTCGGGCGGCAACTACAAACCAGCCTCTATTCGGGGCCGGTTCCGTATAGCCAAAACGGAAAACAACCGGTGGCCTACTGGGCGGGCTTAGGCTGGAATCCGGTGCAAACGGGTGATATTCATAACAATCCCTCAGCGGTTATAACGTATCGCAGCGACAGCACAAACCGGCTATACGTGAAAACCGCCCCCCTTATTTGGCCGCTGCTCAACGAGCCTGCCGAGTGCATGATGGAGCATTGGTACGAACTGCGGGGTAATGTGGTGCATGTCAGAAGCCGCACCCAGATTACCCGGCGCGACACCACACAGTATGAAGCTCGCACGCAGGAAGCCCCCTGCATGTATCTGAATGGCCCTTATTACCGAATGGTGACCTATTCGGGCAACCAACCCTTCCCTTATGACGCGCTCTGGGAGGTGAACACCGCTCACGGTAGCGCCGACCGATATGCCACCGAAAACTGGGCCGCTTTTGTGAACAAAGAAGGCCGGGGCGCGGGCATTTATCGCCCCAACGAGTTTCGGTTTATATCGGGCTTTTTTGGGGCAACCGGGTCTGGTGGCGAACGCGACGACCCTACCTGCTACCTGACGGCAGTGCCGTTTTACATCATGGACTATAATAACGTCTATGAATTTGAGTACGACATTGTGGTGGGGTCGCTGGAACAGATTCGGCAGTTTGCCTATAACCAGCCCCGCCCGGCTACTGGACCCAACTATCGGTTTACAAACAACAGGCAGGGCTGGCATTACAACAACACCCGCGATGCCGGTTGGCCCATCCGCAATGAACTATCGGTGCAGTGGGGTCGAACGGACACGACCGAGACGGGCTTCTCCGTTAAATCGCCTAAAGTGTTCTGGCGGGCTGCCGAGGTGCCGCGCCTGCTGATCGAAGCGGCCTTCACGACCACGGCCCCCACCGCCCGGCTCAACTGGCGCAAACCCGGCGACATTGAATTTAAGGAACTCACCGGCGGCATCGACTTCCCAATTATCGGCGATGGGCAATTCAGAACCTATACCATCGATCTGAGCCGCGCAACCGAGTGGAAGGGCATCATCACCCAGATTCAGCTGGAGGCCACCCCCGGCACCATTCGCCCCGGCAGCGAACGGACAGGGCGAATTCGGTTGCGGAGTGTGAGCCGCTAAAACAGTATATTTACCCCACTTTATCTCATTTCCTGACTTACTGAATGGACGCAACGGCACCGAAAACCGCCCCCGCAGGCACGATCCTGGGCCACCCGACGGGCCTATTTGTTTTATTTTTCACCGAAATGTGGGAGCGATTCAGCTACTACGGGATGCGGGCCATTCTGTTGCTGTTCCTGATCGACAAAATCAATGGGGGTATGGGCCTCAACGAAGCCGAAGGTGGGGCCATCTACGGCATCTATACCGCTTCTGTTTATTTGCTCTCGTTGCCCGGCGGCTGGATTGCCGACAACCTGCTTGGTCAGCGCAAGTCGATCTGGTACGGCGGTATCGTGATTATGCTTGGCCACATTATTCTGGCATTTCCGGCGGGCGAAATCCTGTTCTACATTGGTTTATGCGTTGTTGCCCTCGGAACGGGCTTGCTCAAACCCAACATCAGCACTCTCGTTGGCGAGTTGTATCCCGAAGGTGGAGCCAGAAAAGACGCGGCTTTCTCCATTTTTTATATGGGCATTAACCTCGGTTCGCTACTCGGTATTTTCGTTGTCGGTTATCTGGGTCAAAAAGTCGGCTGGCATTATGGCTTTGGGGCCGCTGCCGTAGCGATGGGCTTAGGTATCATTACCTTCCGCACCTCTGCACAACGGTATTTGGGCGATTCGGGCCATTTTGTGGCACAACCTGTCAAGGCCGACGGAGAGTCATCGAACGGGAATCGCTCTTTATTGCTTTTTCTGGCCGTGATGGTAACCGTACTGACCGGTTTGCAATTTACGGGCGTTGTCGATATGACCACCGCTGTTGGATTAGCGGGTGCAATGGGTGCCATTATCTCGATGATCGCCGTTGGCTACTTTGCTTATATCCTGCTTGCAGGCGGACTAACTACCGTCGAGAAAAAACGGGTAGCCGTGCTATTCGTCTTTTTTATGGCGGCCGCTCTCTATTGGGCTGGTAATGAGCAGCAAGGTTCCTCACTGCAAATTTTCGCCGACCGCTACACCGAGTTGAATATCCTGGGTTGGGCCATTCCGTCGAGCTGGTTTCAGAACCTGAATCCGGCGTTTATTTTGCTATTCTCGCCGGTTCTGGCTGGTTTATGGGTTTTTCTGGCCAATCGCAAGATCAATTATTCGGTACCAGCCAAAATGGCAACCAGCCTACTGCTGATCGGCACGGCCTATCTGATCATGATTGTTGCCTCAAAAGTGGCTCTGACGGGTGTTCGCACGTCGGCTCTCTACCTGACCTTCACCTACCTGTTTTTCACTCTCGGCGAATTGTTCATCAGCCCGGTTGGGTTGAGTTCATTCTCCAAACTGGCCCCCAAGCGATACGCCAGTCAGCTAATGGGGTTGTGGTTTGTGGGCACCTCGCTGGGTAACCTGATTGCGGGCCTTTTCGCGGGTGGCTTCGATGCCGAAAATGTGCAGCAAATGCCCAGCATGTTCCAGAGCGTCGCCGTGTTCTCGCTGGTATCAGGCTTAGTGCTAATGGCCTTTGCCAAACCTCTGAAAAAATGGATGGGGGGAATTGATTAGTATGAACTTCATTGCATAATGTTACGAAAGTAGTTTCTGAGCGTCATATGTATTGGAGGTTTTCGCAGGTCAGCACATACCTGGCTCTTGAGGGGCGAAACCATACGAATGAGCAATAAACAAAAAGCCGTGAATGGCGGGAAGTGGATCACCCTTTCTACAGTGATCTCGACCGTTTTTCAGTTTGTGCAGGTGGCGGTGCTGGCGCGATTGCTGGCACCCGCCGATTTTGGTGTGGTAGGGGTTAGTAACCTGATTATTGGCTTTTTTGGCGTGTTTGCTAACCTCGGCTTCTCCAACTCGATTATCTACAAACAGGAGAGCGACCGCACGGTGCTCTCAACGCTCTATTGGCTCAACATGCTGGTGGGCCTTGTTCTTTTCATCATCATTCAGTTCAGCGCGCCTGCCATTGTCTCGTTCTACAGCGAACCGAAGCTGGAACGGGTGTTGGAATTATCCTCCTTTTATTTCCTGATCGTTTATTTCGGGCAGCTCTACATGTTTCTGTTAGAGAAGGAGTTGCGTTTTAAGTCCGTCGCTACCATCGACATCACAGGGATAATTGTCGGCACAATCACCACGATCACACTGGCCTACAGTGGGTTCGAAGAATTGTCGCTGATTATTGGGCAGTTAGTCAGTCAAACCGTTAAGAGTGCTTTGCAAATTATTCTGGGTCGATCCCTGTTCAAGCCCGCCTTTCGGTTTGCCATCAGCAAAGTGCAGGAACACCTCCGGTTTGGGGTGTTCAACCTCGGCGATGGCATCCTGGGATTCGTGCAAGCTAACGCCGACAATTTTTTCATCAGCAGCATTCTCGGCGTAAAAATGCTGGGTTATTACACCCTCGCCTACCAGTTGGCCGTCTTCCCGATTATTCGTCTCAATCCGATCATTTTGCAGGTTGCCTACCCGATTCTGGCCAAAATGCAGGATAATAATGAAGGTCTGAAACGCGCCTATCTGAAGATTTTAGACGTACTGATGTTCTGCAATCTGCCCTTGCTGGCGGGTCTTTTCATTACGGCGGAGAGCGTGGTGCCGCTGATTTATGGCCCCAACTGGAATGCAACCATTCACCTGATCCAGATTTTCGTGTTCGTAGGGCTGTTTAGCTGCCTGAGCCACCCGCTGTTTACGCTGGCTTTCACCAAAGGGAAGCCCAATCTGCTGTTCTACCTCAACCTGATCACGTTGGTTGTGAAAATTCCGCTGGTCTATATAATGGGTCATGCTTACGGAATTACCGGTATTGCGGTTTCATTTGTGTTGGTTACCCTTTTTAACTTAATCCTGAACTTCCGGTTGGTGCATTACCTCGTAGGCGATTTTCTGGGCTTGTTCATGAAAAACTTCATTCAACCCCTGTTTTTCTGCGTCGTTATGGTGGCCGTAATTGCCCTCTATAAATCGGTGACTGGTCATGGGAGCATTGTTCACACGATTGCCCAAATCGCTCTTGGTGGCGCCACCTACGTTGGTCTGACGCTGGCCTTCAAAATATCGTTTTCGGAGTTAAAAGCTCTGCGGGAGGTGGTATAAAAGGAAGAGAGGCAAGAAGAGGATTGCCGCCAAATCCCCCTTTCTTGCCCTTCCTGTCCTTTAGTTCGTCATTGCAGCCAGTAAATCGGCCTGGGTAATAATGTGAACATTGTGGCTCTCGTCGCGAACAAGCAACGCCTTGTTGTCGCGGTCGATCAGTGACGACAGCACATCGACGGTGTTGTTGAGACCCACAAATTTGAACGGTTTGTCCATCACCTCGCTCACGGGTTGATCTTTCACGGTTGCGTCTTCGATAAGCCGGTTCAGGATGGTCGAGTCGGTGAGGCTACCCACAATGTGCCCTTCGTCGTCGGTGACGGGGATTTGCGAAATACCGTGGCGATTCAGCACTTGAATGGCCTGCGAAACGGTCACATTTTTGCCCAGTGTGGTAAGCGCGCCGGTGCCGTTTTTGTTGCCAATAATGTCGCGGGCGGTTTTAAACTGACGGTTTTCCAGGAAGCCATGATCCTGCATCCAGGCATCGTTATAGATTTTGCCCAGATACCGGGTGCCGTGGTCGGGCAGAATCACCACCATGATATCATCGTCTTGCAGGTTCTCCCGTGCCCATTCCAGCGCCCCGTGCATAGCCGATCCACACGACCAGCCCACAAAAAGCCCTTCTTCGCGAGACAATCGACGGGCCATAATTGCTGCATCTTTGTCGGTGACCTTTACAAAGTGGTCGATCACGCTGAAATCGACGTTTTTGGGCAGAATGTCCTCGCCGATCCCTTCGGTCAGGTAAGGGTAAATCTCACCCTCGTCGAACTCGCCCGTTTCTTTGTATTTCTTGAACACCGAGCCGTAGGTGTCTATTCCTACCGAGACAACGTCGGGGTTCTGCTCTTTCAGGAATTTGCTGGTGCCGCAAATGGTGCCGCCCGTGCCAACGCCAGCCGCGAAGTGGGTAATGCGTCCGTCGGTATCGCGCCAGATTTCGGGGCCGGTGGTGGCATAGTGGGCAGCCGTGTTAGCCGGGTTGTCATACTGATTGGGATACAGTGAGTTTGGAATCTCCTGGTTCAGCCGTTTGGCCACGGAATAGTACGAACGCGGGTCGTCGGGCGTTACGTTGGTTGGGCACACAATAACCTCGGCCCCCACCGCCCGCAAAATATCCATCTTCTCCTTCGATTGCTTGTCGGCCATCGTGAAAATGCACTTGTAGCCTTTGCCAATAGCCGCCAACGCCAACCCCATGCCCGTGTTGCCGCTGGTACCCTCGATAATGGTGCCGCCCGGTTTCAAAACGCCACGCTGTTCGGCATCGGCAATCATGGTCACGGCAATGCGATCTTTCACCGAATTGCCGGGGTTAAAATACTCGACTTTGGCCAACACGGTGCCACGAATACCTTTCGTGACTTTGTTGAGTTTCACTAAGGGCGTGTTGCCGATGGTGTCAATAATGGAGTTGTAATAGTTCATATGGTTTGATTGATGAAGGTTGTTAAAAATTCGGTCACTTGCTTATGAAAATGGCCAAAACTGCGCGATTGTTTAGCGAGTTGGGCAAAATCGGCTTTTTCGGCAATTGCCTTGGCTGTGCGCTCCATAAAATCGCCGTTATCGTTTCCTTTGTATAGCAGTTGCTTTAACTCATCCTGCGATTTGCTTTCGACACCGTTATCCGCAAACGTAGGAAACGTTGGTTTTGTATCAAGCTTGTGGGCCTGATAGGCTAACCAATGTTCGATGGCCTGAACAGGCACGTAAATGACAATCTTATTGCTATGTGCCTTGTACGTTTTGCCGATTGCCGTGGACAGTATAGTACACTCTAACTCGTGTACAGGCTGTGTTTTTTCGTGGTCAGGCTTATCTAAATCAATTCCAGCGATGAATAAATCATGGTTTGCCTGCATCGCAGCAATGCAAAGTTTACCAGCTTCCTGCAGGACCTTCGACTTACTGGGTTGCTTCTTTTTCAGGTCCAGCTTACTGGGAACGGCCTGCACATTATACTGTTCGGCTACGATGCGCAGATAAGTAGGAATGAATGCGTATTCGGCGAAGCCTTCGGCAACGAGTGTGTAATCCAGCCGCTTTTTGTTTTTCATAGTTTGTTGGCCGGAACGCCACCGATAAGGCCATAGAGCCAGTTATCGCCTAAATTGTCAGTAAAATCAATCTTGTCTAAACCCATCTCTTCGCTTTTCCGGTGCGACGGTTCAATGA
>JAJAYX010000175.1 GCA_026785985.1 Rudanella sp.
ATCATACACTATTTATTACTCATTACAAGTTGAGGTATGGACGAGGAAAAGAACATTGCCGACGCGCTTGAGAACTATGGCCGTCGAGTTGTTTTTAAGGAAAAAATTGATCGCGTACAGGCCTCTGTCGATATGGAGACCATGCGCGAACAGGCTCGCTTGTTGTCTCTTGAGGGAACAACATCCGTGCGCCCAATTGGCCGTACCCGTGAACTCTGGCAAACCTATCGTCCTACTTTTGCGGTGGCGGCTGCGGTGGCCATAATCACCACTTTTGCCACGTTGTTTATGGTGCGTTACTACCGAAACTCGAATCAGCAGCAGGAGCAATACAGTATGTTACGTCGTGATGTTCAGGCGATTAAACAATCACAAAATCGTATTTTAGATGGTTTGAGTGTCCGCCGGAAATCGTTGATTACGGTGAATCCCGGTCAGATTGTGGGTTCCAGTTTTTTGCTTACGTCCGACGGGTATTTAGTTACGAATAACCACATTGTGCAGGGTGCCGACTCGGTATATGTGCAGAGCCAATCGGGCGAAGTATTTAAAGCACGTGTCGTTTACACTAACCGGGGCTATGATCTGGCTATTCTGAATATTGCCGACGACAGCACGTTCCGGCCGGGCAAAACGGTGCCTTACGGATTCGACCCACGTCCATCTGATTTGGGAGAGCGGGTTTTCACCCTGGGCTATCCCCGCGATGAAATTGTGTATGGCGAAGGATATTTGAGTAGTGGCACAGGCTATCGCAACGATTCAACGTCTTATCAGGTAGCCATCAGCGTGAACCCGGGTAACTCTGGCGGCCCGCTTCTCGACGAAAAAGGTAATGTCGTTGGTATTATTACGGGTAAACAGGTGGCAACAGAAGGAGCCTCGTTTGCTATCAAAACAGACTATCTTTACCGGGCCATTGAATCGATTCCGAACGACTCACTCAAAGGGCAACCCCTGAAACTGAGCCGCCGAAGTACCTTAAACCGTCTGCCCCGCACCCAACAGGTGAAACGGGTTCAGCAAAATGTGTTTATGGTGAAGGTATTTAAGCATTGAGAAAAGGAGATAGGAGTGAGAATGAAAAAAACGTCCCCGTCAGTACTGCGGGGACGTTTTTGTTTTCTCACTCCTATCTCCTAATTTTTACTGGTTCTAATGGATTTTGTGGGTAACAGACCTTTACGGTTTTAAGTAGTTAATTTTCAGTGTTTTGAAAATTGGCATTTATTAATTTGTGGGAAGAACTAAAAGTCTAACTTGTTAATATTCAGACTACCTTGTTATACCTCCCACCAAATTTGTTAGAATCAGTAGGTTTTATGGCGGAGCTGCAGGTTAATCACAGTAAATCACTACCAAAATTCCCTATCGCCGAAAATACAAAAAGCGCGGCCCCGTTTCCGAAGCCGCGCCAAAATGTAGAGACCGCACCGGCGAACCGGCAAGGTGTTGCGTCTCTATACACAAAAAAAATTAATACCGATACATCTCCGCCTTGAACGGCCCTTCAACCTGAACACCGATGTAGTCGGCCTGCTCTTTCTCTAATGGCTCTAGTCTGGCGCCCACGTGAGCTAAGTGCATAGCAGCAACTTTCTCGTCTAATTTCTTGGGCAGAACATATACTTTGTTCTCGTACTTGTCGGAGTTGGCCCACAATTCGAGTTGTGCCAGTGTTTGGTTCGAGAACGAACACGACATCACAAACGAGGGGTGACCCATTGCACAACCAAGATTTACCAACCGACCTTCGGCCAACACGATGATCTCCTTACCGTCGATCTCGTACATGTCGACCTGTGGCTTGATTTGGCTCTTCGAGTGGCCGTAGTTTTCGTTCAACCACGCCATGTCAATCTCGTTGTCGAAGTGGCCAATGTTACAAACAATGGCTTTGTCGTTCATGGCTTTAAAGTGCCGGTCTTTAATGATCCGAACGTTACCCGTTGCGGTCACAAAAATCTGGGCGCGGGGTACAGCCTCATCCATCGGCAACACCTCGAAACCGTCCATAGCGGCTTGCAAGGCACAAATTGGGTCGATTTCGGTGATCAGAACCCGGCAACCGGCACCGCGCAACGACTCGGCAGAACCTTTACCTACGTCGCCGTAACCAGCCACAACCGCCACTTTACCGGCCAGCATTAGGTCGGTTGCCCGACGGATTGCGTCCACGAGCGACTCACGGCAACCGTATTTGTTGTCAAACTTCGACTTTGTTACCGAGTCATTCACGTTGATGGCGGGCAGGTGCAACGTGCCGTTTTTCATCCGCTCATACAATCGGTGAACCCCCGTTGTTGTCTCCTCCGACAATCCTTTGATGTCCGAAATCAATTCAGGATACACATCAAACACCATGTTTGTCAGGTCCCCACCGTCGTCCAGAATCATGTTTAATGGATCACGATCTTCGCCGAAGAACAACGTTTGCTCAATGCACCAGTTGAATTCTTCTTCGTTCATACCCTTCCAGGCATACACCGGAATCCCGGCAGCGGCAATGGCCGCTGCGGCATGGTCTTGCGTAGAGAAGATGTTGCACGATGACCAGGTAACATCGGCACCTAGTTCAACGAGGGTCTCGATCAGCACCGCCGTTTGAATGGTCATGTGCAGACAACCCGCCACGCGGGCACCCGCTAATGGCTTTGACGGGCCAAATTCACGGCGCAGAGCCATCAGACCCGGCATCTCGGCCTCGGCCAGTTTAATTTCTTTGCGGCCCCACTCAGCGAGGGCGATGTCCTTAACTTTGTAAGGAACGTAAGCAGATGTTTGCGTTGACATGACTATCAATTTGTGCCAAACAGGCGGATATTCTTAGGAAAGTGCAAAATTAGGCAAGTATGAGTAGAAAGCCTACAGCGTTCAAGAGGAATCTATAGTGCTACTTAACGAACGGTCGTAAAACCTCCCCCCATCGCTCATAGCCTTTTTTAGTCATGTGCAGGCTATCGACCTTGAATAGGTCACCGATTGGCTCTCCGTTGGGCTGAAGCATTACTGGTACAATGTCTACAAAATCGGCATTGCGACGACGGGATAAAAACCGCCGGATATGTCGGTTCGTTTCCTCAACAACAGGCCTGAACTTCCGGCGCGATGGGCTGGGTTTGAGCGAGATAAAGGTAAAGTGAGCCTTGGGCAACTGTTTCCGAACGTAACGGAATAAATCTACGAAGCGAGCGTAGGTTTCGCGGGCCGAAACGCCGGCAGCAACGTCGTTCTCACCGGCATACAAAATCACTTGTTTGGGTTGATACCGCACAATAACCCGGTCGGCATAGTAGCGAACATCGCTCAGTTTGGCGCCACCGAAGCCCCGCTGAAGCACGGTCTTTCCCGGAAAATAATCCGACAGATTATCCCAGAACCGAATCGACGAACTGCCCGTAAATACCACGGCATTGGTGGGCGGTGGGGTCTGTTTATCAGCCTCTTCAAATTTTTTAATCTCAGGCTCGAAACGGTGTGTTTGGGCATAACCGGTGAATGCCACCAGCAGAAGAAGCAGAAGTAGGGGTTTCATCATAGCAGTTGTTTCCAGGTTCCTTTTATTCGGTTATATTTCAGGGTACTGGGCAAGGCTTTCCACCAATATTTAGAGAGTTCGACGGCAAACGACGGTTGCATATAACAGTTAATAGCGCAGCCTTCACATTCGGGTAATCGACCTTCGAGAGCTACCATTTTTTGAACCGCTTCGGATCGGTAAAGCTCATATAGATTTCCGTCGATGGGGAATTCCTTGAGGCCGAGGTGATAACAGGGCAGAACCAGCTTGTTTTCGGGCGAAACAACCAGCGTGGTGCTTCCCGCCCGGCAAACAGGGTCGTTGATGTGATTACCGCCATCGCGCCGGAGTTGCACAAAACCATCGTTCAGATACACGTTTTTCTGACGACCCCACCCCGTCATTTTTTGAAGTGTTTCCTCGGAGAACTGCTTCCCGGTTTCCACGTTTTTATACTCAAAAACTGGGTTCAGAATCAGCAAAAGGTTGTTTGGCTGACAAATTTCCTCATAAACTGCCTGAATCTGGTGAACGTTGTGTTCAAAAACCGTAAACAGAATATCGGGGCGTTCGCCAAGATCTTTGGCAATAGCAATCGACTCCATCACTTTAGCAAAACACGCCACTCCCCGCGAACGGTCGTGTTCTTCTGCCACCGGCGAATCGAGTGAAAAGTGCAACATATCGACCAGTCCCCGGAGCCGTTCGGCCTGTTTGGGGTAGAGGAGCGCATTGGTCGTGATGGTTGTAATGAAACCCTGTTGTTTAGCCTCAGCCAGTAGTTGGTCGAGTTGGCGGTGAAGCAGCGGTTCGCCACCCGTAAAATCAACGACCCGAACGCCTAGCCGCCGGAGGTCGCGGAGATTCTCGCGGACGTTTTCGAGGGTCACGTAGGGTGACGGGCGCTCCCATATGTCGCAAAACCCGCACGTTGCATTACAGCGATACGTGACGTAGTAATTGCACAGCACGGGGTGACGAACGAGGAGCATTATTTCAACATCTGCAACAAACTTGATAACTTCACTTTCAGGTCTTTGCGGTCAACAATGAAGTCGAGAAAACCGTGTTCCAGTACAAACTCGGCACTTTGAAAATCTTTTGGTAGATCTTTGCCGATGGTTTCCCGAATAACGCGCGGCCCGGCAAAGCCAATC
>JAJAYX010000176.1 GCA_026785985.1 Rudanella sp.
GGTCGGGGTAGAAGCAAGCTAAGGTGTTTCATGGGACACCTGGGTTAGCTTACTGAATTGGCTTGTTTTGAATTTGCCATTCAGGAAGTTACGGGCCGGGACTTCCACAAAACGATAGAACAGCGCAGCAAATCCTACCACAATTGCCATGAATACAAGGCATACAATAATAGGCTCTACCCCATAGGTTGGGGCAGGTGGTGGGGCCGGAACACCGTTTGGTGCCGTGGGCGTTTGAACAACGAGATCAACAAGACGTGGCGTTTGCTGTCTTTGAAGATGGGTTATCAAATGTATGTATTAGTCGGAGAAACTCCGGCCAAAATAACCGCCATTTGATTAATCGGTAGGCTGGCGTAATCCCCGGTTGGCGGTATTTTTACGACTGATGAGATTGACCCCGACCGCATTCAGTTTGACCCGGAAGGCACCGAAAATGCTATCGTACCGGCAACAGTAGCGGCTATTACGCAGATAGCTGTGGAGAAGAATCAAGCATTTGAGCAGGAAATCCGCGCTCAGGAACAGGCAGAACCCAACTCGATTGTACAGGAACTCGGCGACAAGGTGAAAAAGGTTCAGTTGAAAGACGATTATGCGGCCGTTGCCCAGAACTTGCGCCTGCCGCAGTTTTATTTAGACGTTCCCAGCATGGGTTTGTTTGGCTCCAACGAGCCGGTTTTGCTCAACCAGGAAGCTCTACTCAGCAATTTCCGGCTGGCCGACGGAGACATTAAGATCGACTGGGATTCTGTCGATAGCGAACTATATAGCGTTGATTTAGAGCACACTTCGGGCAATCAATACCAGCCCGTTTACCTGTAAATAGATAAAATTCAGGTACGGGACATTTTCACAAACTACATTTTGGCCAAGCCAAAGGCAGGTCAGGTGAAAGACCTGGCCCACCGAATGCTCCAACAAATCGGGGATATGTACCCCATTCCCGACGGGCAAATCAAGCGTTATCTCGAACGGATCATCGGCAGTTTTGATGCCGAACGCATCAAGGATTTGCTGGCCCGCGAATACAGCTATCGCGATAAGATTCGCAAGAAAATCAAAGCCTTATCCGACAAGCACGCCGAAGAGCAGTTCAAAAAATTGTTGCTGGTTGGCAAAATTACGGTTGCTCAGGGCTTTACGTTCAGGAAAACAATTGTGCCGGGTACGTTGGGCAAGTCGATAGGCCGATCCTTGTATGAGCGCGAAGGAAGCATGAACGGTTTCGAGGAACGGATTATCAGCGAACTGGCTGCGTTGCCAACGGTGGAATTCTGGCACCGCAATTTGGGCCGGGGTAAAGGGTTCGCCATCAACGGATTCAAATCCAACCATTACCCCGATTTCGTTCTGTACACCAAAAAGGGCAACCTTATTCTGGTTGAAACAAAGGGCGACGACCGCGATAATTCCGACAGTGCGGCCAAGAACCGCCTGGGGCAAAAGTGGGCCGAACAAGCCGGGAAACAGTACCGCTACTTTATGGTTTTCGAGACGCACCGATTAGACGATACGCACACGATTGCAGAGGTCAAGGAGTTGATTAGTATGCTGTAGATCAGACCCCTCACGCCGTTTGCTCGGCCACTAATCCCAACTCCACTGCCATTGCTTGCCGGAGCAGGTACTTCTGTATTTTGCCCGTTACGGTCATGGGAAATGATGAGACGAAGCGGACATAATGCGGAATTTTGAAGTGGGCAATCTGCCCCCGGCAAAAGGCCTGGAACTCGTCGGGGGTAGCGGTTTCGCCTTCGTTCAGGATGATGCAGGCGCAAAGTTGTTCGCCGTATCGGGGGTCGGGGAGGCCGATGCACTGTACGTCGCGCACTTTGGGATGGCGGTACAGAAACTCCTCTACCTCGCGCGGGGAAATATTTTCGCCCCCCCGAATCACCAGATCCTTCGAGCGGCCCGTGATGTTGCCGTAGCCAGCCTCGTTGATGGTGGCCAAATCGCCGGTGTGCATCCAGCCGTCGATGAGTACGGCGCGGGTCTTTTCGTCGTCGTTCCAGTAGCCCGCCATCACCGCGTAGCCTTTGGTACAGAGTTCGCCCACCGTGTCACAGGGGACGGTTTCGCCCGCGTCGTTCACAATTTTTACCTGTAAATGCGGGTGAACCCGGCCAACGGTACTCACCCGCCGTTCGAGGGGGTCGTTGGTGGCACTCTGGAAACTGACGGGCGAGGTTTCGGTCATACCATAGCAGATGGTGACCTCGCTCATCCCCATTTTGTCCACCACCCGGCGCATCACTTCGATGGGGCAGGGCGACCCGGCCATCACCCCCGTTCGGAGCGAACTGAGGTCGTATTGGTTCGTTTGGAGCAACTCTAAACAGGCAATAAACATGGTGGGTACGCCGTGCAAGCCCGTGCAGCGTTCGGCGGCAACAGCAGCAAGGGTGGCTGCGGGGTCGAAACCGTCGCTCGGATAAATCATGGCCGCACCGTGGGTTACGCAGGCCAAATTGCCAATTACCATCCCGAAACAATGGTAAAGCGGCACCGGGATACAAATTCGGTCGGCTTCGGTGAGTTGCATGGCTTCGCCCACAAAATAGCCGTTGTTCAGGATATTGCGGTGCGACAATGAGGCTCCTTTTGGTGAGCCGGTGGTGCCCGACGTAAACTGAATATTCACGGGATCGTCGGCATGGAGCGTAGTGCCGAGTTGTTGCAAATGAGCCAGTTCGTCCGTATTTGCGGGCGTAAGCAGGTCGCCGAGGTTTAGCATTCCCGGCGTTTTTTCGTTGCCCAGGCGAATCAGCCAACGCAGGTCAGGCAGGCGTTCTGCGCGAAGTTGGTCTGGTTCCGAGTTGGCCAGTTCGGGAGCCAGCGTGTTGACCATGTTCAGGTAATCGCTCGTTTTGAAGCCGGGAGCCAGGATCAACGCCCGGCAATTCACTTTCGTCAGGGCATATTCGAGTTCGACAAACCGATAGGCGGGGTTGATGTTCACCAGAACCAGCCCGGCTTTGGCGGTGGCAAACTGCGCCAGCACCCACTCCGAATTATTAGGCGACCATATACCCACACGGTCGCCCGTTTCCAGCCCCAACCGAAGCAACGAAACCGCCAGGTTATCAACCCGTTGCCTCAAGTCCTGATACGTCCAGCGCACGTTCTGGTGCGCAACCACGAGGGCTTCCCGGTCGGCATAGCGGTGAACCATCGTATCGAAATACGCGCCGATGGTTTCTTCGATCAGGGGAACATCCGTCGGTCCTTCGACGTGGCTGAGTGTTGGGGTAGTCATAGCAGGATTTTATTGAGTACGGGCACGTTTAAAAGCGCACCAATGGGGTGGAATTACCCGAAAGCAAAAACCGAGCTACGCCCTTCCTCAAAAACACTACCCTAACTTTCTGTAGTCCCTACGTCAACAAAAACAAACAACAGCTATATTTGCCCCGTTTTGCGAATGCCGCCCACTCTTACTCCTACCGGGCAGTCGCCACCTTATGGAAGACAAAAACCACATGAATGCCATATCTGCTGCCGGTGTGCTGGTAGCTCTCGGCATTATCTACGGCGACATCGGCACCTCCCCCTTGTACGTATTGAAAGCCATTATTGGCAAAACAGCCCCTATACAACCCGAAATGGTTCGAGGGGCACTGTCCTGTATTTTCTGGACGATCACACTTCAAACCACCGGTAAGTACGTAATCCTGATTCTGCGGGCCGATAACCGGGGTGAAGGGGGTATTTTCGCGCTTTATGCACTGGTTCGGCGGCACGCCCGCTGGTTAACGATCCCTGCCATTATTGGGGGGAGTGCTTTGTTGGCTGATAGCATTATCACCCCTCCTTTTTCTGTTTCGTCGGCAGTCGAAGGTTTGTTGATTCTTTACCCCAATATCGATACCATCCCGATTGTCATTGGTATTCTATCCTTTTTGTTCCTGATTCAATCGTTCGGTACAGGGGTTGTTGGCAGAGCGTTCGGGCCAATCATGTTTGTTTGGTTCACCATGCTGGGTGTTTTGGGTCTGGTTAACATTACGGATGATTTCAGTATTCTCACCTCTATCAGCCCGGTTTATGCCTACCGATTCCTGACTGAATTTCCGGGAGCATTCTGGCTTCTTGGGGCTGTATTTCTCTCTACAACCGGAGCCGAAGCACTCTATTCCGATATGGGACATGCGGGCCGCAGCAACATTCGGGTGAGTTGGATTTATGTAAAATCATGTCTGTTGCTCAACTACTTCGGTCAGGGGGCCTATGTTGAATCGCAGGCAGGACAGGTACTCGGTGAGCGAAATCCATTCTATGAACTTATGCCAGAGTGGTTTCTTTTCATTGGCATTTGTGTCGCTACGGCGGCTACAATTATTGCCAGCCAAGCTATGCTGAGTGGTGCCTTCACACTGATCAGTGAGGCAATCCGGCTCAATTTCTGGCCCAAAGTTCGCCTGCGCTACCCCAGCGTTCAGAAAGGTCAATTGTACGTACCCAGTATTAACTGGCTCTTGTATGCCTGTTGCATTGGGATGGTATTGTACTTTCAGTAATCAACAAGGATGGAGGCCGCCTATGGACTGGCCATTACCCTGACCATGATGATGAGTACAATTCTGTTCAGCTACTACATGTACTCGCGTAAATACAATACCTGGTTAGTTGTCCTTTTCTTAGTCTTCTACCTAACCGTGGAAGGGGCCTTTCTGGTAGCCAACCTGATTAAGTTTTCGCATGGCGGCTGGGTATCGGTTCTGATTGCCAGCATAATGGCCTGTGTAATGATTATCTGGCTTCAGGCATTCAAGATCAAACTGCGCCTGACCGAATACGTTCGCATCGACACCTATTTGCAGGCCATTAAAGAACTCAGCCGCGACATCAGTATTCCCAAATATGCCACCCATATTGTGTTTATGAGCAACGCGGCCCGGCAGTCGGAGATCGAATCGAAAATCATTTATTCGATTTTCCAGAAACGACCCAAACGCGCTGATATCTACTGGTTTGTCCACGTCGATACGACCGATGACCCCTACACAATGGAGTATAAAGTGAACACCATTGCTCCCGACGATGCCTACAAAGTGAC
>JAJAYX010000177.1 GCA_026785985.1 Rudanella sp.
CATGTGAGGTGACCTATCCACTACGCAGACATGATCGAGAATATCGTTGGTTTCTCACCTGTGTCTATCCTGTAAAAGATGACAACGGAACTATTGAGCGATGGATAGGAACGAGTACAGATATTACCGAACAAAAAAGTTTTACTGAAGCATTAGAAGAGAAAGTAAAAGAACGCACCGAAGAATTGAAAACAAAAAACCTCGCTCTTGAACTCACCAATGCTGAACTGGCATCATTCAGTTTTATTGCCAGCCACGATTTAAAAGAACCCCTGCGAAAAATTCAGGCATTCAGCAAACTCATTACGGACACAGAAAAATTTTCGGACAAGACACAGGACTATTTCAATCGTATAATTTCGGCGGTAGCGCGCATGCAAAATCTCATTGATTCTTTGCTTAATCTTTCCCGTACCAATACAACCGAATTAATTTTTGTACCCTGCGACTTAAATACAATTGTTGACGAATCAATAATCGACCTCAACCTAAGCATCCTTGAAAAACAAGCAACTGTAGACTATGAAAATCTTCCGATAATAATGGGAGTATATACTCAAATGTCTCAACTGTTTACAAACCTCATTGGTAACGATATTAAATATAGCCGCCCGGAAATCAAACCACACAGCAAAATTACTTCGTCAATTGCCGAAGGAAAAGAGATTGATCACCCGTCAGCAAACAATCAAAAGGACTATTATGTCATAACAATTACCGACAATGGAATTGGTTTTGAAAAAGAGTATGCAACTAAAATATTCAAACTCTTTCAGCGGCTTCATAACAAGAATGAATATTCAGGAACAGGTATTGGTTTAGCCATCGTCAAAAAAATTGTAACCAATCACAACGGTTTTATTGTGGCAGAAGGTAAGCCTAATATTGGTTCAACATTCACTATTTACTTCCCAAACTCATAACTCATGAACAAATTATTTCTTGTTGACGATGACGAAGACGACCATTTCTTTTTTAAAGAAGCGATGGTATTAATTGATCCAGTGCTGAATTTGGACACAGCAACAAATGGAAAAATTGCACTTGACAAATTAAAAACCAGTCTCTGTTTGCCAGATATTATTTTTCTTGATCTGAACATGCCCGTAATGAACGGCTTTGACTTTCTTATTCACATCAAAAAGGAAAAGCAGTTAAACAAAATACCTGTCGGTATTCTCACCACTTCCAATGTTGTTGCTGATCAGGAGCTAACAAAAGAGCTTGGAGCAAGATTCTTTCTCACTAAACCAAACCATATCCAGGCTCTTGGTAAAAAGCTAAAGCAAATCCTCTCCGCAGATTTTTCAACCGAAGAATATATATCAATTACATAATCAAGCTGGCGCGGTTCCAATAAATGAACCTTCCCAATCTTTATAATCTTGCTTTTGGCGACCTGAACCCACTCACAGCATAACTTGATGATAAAGTAGTTACGGGCACACACAGCAATGAATCCCCCACCTGCAGCATACCCGAACGTTAGCCCAAATTTTCCCGGTACTCCCGCGTCCAGTAAATAGCCCCCTGTAGGGCAATGAAGCAAAAAACGAAGTACTCGGCAGCAACCAGTTTTACATCTTTAGCGTAGTAAATATACGTCAGTACCACATCGACTATAAGCCACACATACCAACATTCCACCCGCTTCTGAATCATCATAAACGTAGCCACAATGCTCATGGTGGTTGTGAATGAATCGACGTAGGGGAACGCACTCGGCTGGCTGAAAGCCATTGGAAAAAGCGTATGCAGATGACTGGCAAACGTTCCCAGCAGCCCCGTTGCCAACACGCCCCCCACCGACCAGATGGCAAGTTGACGGCGCGGCATCCGGCTGATTTTAAGCTGGTTCTGGAGATTTCCTTCGCCGGGTTTGGGGTGCGTCCATCGCCACCAGCCCTGTAGGTTGGTTACGAAGAAAAACACCTGCAAAAACATATCGGGATAAAGCTGAATCTGGTAAAACAGGAAGAAAAACAACACTACGCTGGCCGCGCCAATGGGCCAACTCCAGACGTTGGCTTTTGCCGACAACCACACGGCAACACCTCCGCTAACCACTCCAAAAAATTCGAGGTAGCTCATGGCATAGCCCCAAACGGTAAAGAAAACGCTGTTGATGTCGAAAAAATGGGGCATGAGCAGTAAGATTGGGTTGGTTGTGGGTCTTTTACCAGTGCGAAATTACACAAACGACTTATGCAAAAAATTGCCATGCTGGGGGGCGGCTTCATCGGCCGCTTTTACGCCGAATCATTGCACGGCCAACGGAGCCGCGACCGGGTGGTAGCCATCTACGCCCGCCGGGAAGAAACCGCCCAAAAATTTGCCACGGACTACGGCTGCCCAATCTGGTCGACGGATATGGAGGAAATCATTGCCCACCCTAATGTGAGCATGGTGTGCATTGCCTTGCCCAACAACCTCCACGCGCCCGCCGTTGCCCTCTGCGCCAAACATAAAAAGAATGTGATCTGCACCAAGCCCCTGGGCCGCACGGCGGCAGAGGCCCTGCACATGATGCAACTGGTGGAAGAAGCGGGCATTTTTGGCGGTTATCTGGAAGACCTGTGCTACTCCCCCAAATTCCTGAAAGCCCTCGACACGGTGAAAAACGGGGCCCTGGGCCGCATTTTGTGGGCTAAATCGCGGGAAACTCACCCAGGACCGCACTCCAACTGGTTTTGGGACAAAGAACAGGCAGGGGGTGGCTGTATGCTCGATTTGGGGTGTCACTGCGTGGAAATTTCCCGGAATTTTATTGGCAAAGA
>JAJAYX010000178.1 GCA_026785985.1 Rudanella sp.
CGCCAACCCAGGCTGTGTCGTCCTCGCCATTTTCGGTGCCGTTACTGGGCGTGGAGTCCGAATCGGTGGGGGTGGCCGCTGTGATTTGGGCTTTGGTGATGACCTCGCCTAAAGTAGTAACCCGAGCCTGGAAAACCAGAACCGCGCTGCTTCCCGCTGCTAAACTGGCAATGGTTCCGCTTACCGTTTGCCCCGCTACCGACAAGCCGCCTACGTAACTCTGACTGGCTGATAACACCGCCCCTACGCTGATGCCAGTGGCCGTTGCTCCGCCCCGGTTCGATACAATCATCGAGTACGAGACCACTTCGTTCAGCACCGGAGTCCGGTTGTTCACCACAAGAAGCAGGCTCAGGTCCGCGGTTACCGGGTCGGGTGTGGGTTGGTTCGATTGAGCCGGAGGCAACGAAATCTGGTTTGGGTTGGGCGACTCGAATAGGGCCGTGCCGGGTTGCAGGGTGCGCCACTCAGTGCCAGCTTCGTCGTCTTGCCCGGTTCGGGTGCCGGTTCCGGGCTGACTGTCGGGGTCAGTAATGCCGGATTGGATCACTTCGGCGGCATTGCGGAATGTACCTTCGGCGATGGCCTGCGCCTGAAAAGTAAGCGTTGTGATACCTCCACTGGCAAGTTGGCTGATGGTTCCGGTCAGGGCGGTGCCAGTGTTGGCCAGACCCGATGCCGAGATAACAGCCAGATTCGCGGGCAGGCGGTTTTGCACCTGTACATTGGTTGCTGGATCGGGGCCGGTATTTTGCACGTTGATCTGGACAGTGAAAGTCTCCCCTACCCGCACAACCCGTTGGCTCGTTTCCATCGACAAACTCAAATCCGCGCGGAGCGGGGGTGGGGGCGTGCCCAACTGAAACTTGTTGGTTGGCACGGCAGGAACCACCGGGTTTGTGCCCACCACCCGAACCCGAAACCAACCCGTTGACAGGTCGTCGGGGAGTTTGGTGCGGATGGGGTTCTTGCCCGCACCAGGTAACGACCGGATAAATCGACCGCTCGAATCCAGCAACTGCACCTGCCAGCCATTATCGTTGCCAAACGTTCCGACCGTATAAATGGATAACCGCAAACTGTCGGCTGGTAAAATAATGGTGGCCACACTACTGGCAACGGCAAATTGTTCGGGCAGAATCGGCGTTGCCGACCCAAAAAACGTGTTATTCAGGCTATTGTTCCAGTTGCGGGCAAACCTTGACAGACCCATGTTGGCCGGAATACCAGTTAGATTATTGAAATACTGTGGATGCAGTTGCAAACGGGTCACATTGCCGAAATGCACGTCCACGTTGCCGGCTCGTCGGTTCACAATGGTGTCGTTGAGCGGCCCCTGAAACGCCATTAAACTGGGGGTGTTAATCACTTCCTGCTGTTTGACGATCACCTCGGGCCGGTTCACCGACCCGTCGAACGACACCCTGCCTATAACCCAGGGCAAGGGCCGACCGCCAAAATCGGCCCGCGTTTTAGCAATCAGATTGCGCAGGCGGCTGGCATAAAACGGGATGCTGCCATTGCTGTTATCGCCATATTCGGCCTCTCCCTGATGCCACAAAACAGCCCGCGCACCGCCCACAGAGCCGTAGTACTGGAGAATGTTTTTGAGATTGGTATAGGGTTGCAGATTGGGCCAGTTGGCCTCGCAGTAATAGCGGTTGCAGGCGGGAATGCCGTTGGCTGTGTTGATCCAGTTCTCGATGGTCGAGGAGTCCCAACCGGCATTATAAAACACGACCGGCACGTTGTAGCGACTCACGATATAGTCACCTAACTCACCCCATCCCCACGAACTTTCGCCCATCGGAAACACGCGCCGGGCGGCTGTCATGGGCTTGTAGGTCGGAAACGGCATGGGGTCACCCGATGAAACAAGTGCCTGTGCGCCGGGGGGATAGGAGTGGTTAATGGTGTCGATACAACTCACCCGGTCGGTGGCTGTGCCGAGGTCATTGTCGCCGTTGCCAAGGCCACGCGAGTTCGACTGGCCCGCTGTAATAAATACCTCGCCAATACCAACCGGACGTACAGACGTTTCACCAACGATAATATTGTTACGTATAGCTCTGACAGTCAGTACATACCAACCACCAGTACCTGTTAGTTGGCCATAGAAAACGCCAGCCGTCGGGTTGGTTTGAATGGTTTGCCAGGCCGACGAAACACCCTGCCCCGGAGCCGCTGCCGTTAATTGCCCTTCAATTCGGTCAGCGGCAAAGTCGATCCAACCCGACACGTAAAGCCGCCCGTTACCATCGGCACCGCGCTGTACAACCAAACGGGGCACCGGATAGGACAATTCAAACTGTTGAGCCTGACTAACTAATGACAGGAATGTCAGCAGTATGAAACTCCCGGAAATAACAACGCGCTTCCTCACCCAATTACATGAAATCAAAATACGTAAACTGATCTGGTTTAGGAATTCTATACTCTTTAAGCCATGTTTTCAATACACTTAAGTCGGTAAACAGGGCAACTTCAGACTTCATAGCCTTGATGCTTTTCTTCAATTGACGGATGTCGTTATTGAATTTGTATTCTAATTGCATCGTCGACTGAATCCCAAACATCGACCCCGATACCTGGCCCAACTGCGACTGAATAGCATATAACTCGCCATCCAGATCCTGCGC
>JAJAYX010000179.1 GCA_026785985.1 Rudanella sp.
AAATGTACCATGCCTGTTAGAGCTGCCAGCGAGATTGTCAGGAAGAAAAACCCCCATAACAGACGATTATAAAAGGAAAGGAGGCCAAAAAAATGCCAGAAAACACCAATGCCTGCAATAGCTAGTGCTGCGTCGGAAATAACGTGCGAAACAATCATGCCGAAATGTACAGAAAATAGTCATTGGTCTTTGCGGCTTTCGCTCTACTTTTGCGGGGCTTTTTAGCAGATTCAGAACATCGGATTTCGGATTTCGGATTTCGGGCTGACCGAATCGGCGAAAGCCAATCGTGCCGGTCTACCACAAATCCGAAATCTGAAATTCCATACAACGATTTACGATCAACATGAGCGTATTAGTCAACAAAAACTCAAAAGTCATTGTCCAGGGCTTCACCGGCTCTGAGGGTAGTTTCCACGCCCAGCAGATGATGGAATATGGCACCAATGTAGTCGGTGGCGTTACGCCCGGCAAAGGCGGTCAGCAACACCTCGACCGGCCGGTGTTCAACACCGTTCAGGAGGCCGTTGAAAAAACCGGGGCCGATGTGTCGATCATTTTTGTGCCACCCGCTTTTGCGGCTGATGCGATCATGGAAGCTGCCGATGCCGGTATTCAGGTAATCATTTGTATTACTGAGGGTATCCCAACAGAGGATATGGTGATGGCTAAAAATTATCTGGCTGACAAAACCTGCCGCCTGATTGGGCCTAACTGCCCTGGTGTGATGACTGCCGAGGTATGTAAGGTTGGCATTATGCCCGGCTTCATTTTCAAGAAGGGAACGGTAGGCATTGTTTCTAAATCAGGAACGCTAACCTACGAAGCCGTTGATCAACTGACAAAAGCAGGCCTGGGTCAAACCACGGCTATCGGCATTGGTGGTGACCCCATCATTGGCACAACAACCAAACAGGCCGTTGAACTGCTGATGAACGACCCCGAAACAGAAGCCATCGTGATGATTGGTGAAATTGGTGGCGGGATGGAAGCCGAAGCCGCCCGCTGGATTAAAGCCGACGGAAACCGCAAACCTGTTGTCGGCTTCATTGCCGGTCAAACCGCACCCAAAGGCCGTCGGATGGGCCATGCTGGTGCCATTGTGGGTGGTACTGATGATACGGCTGCCGCCAAAATGGCCATCATGCGCGAGTGTGGCATCCACGTCGTAGAATCGCCCGCCCTCATCGGCGAAACGATGTTGAAAGCGTTAGGCAGAAATTAACGGCGAAAGAGTGAAAGAGCGTACAGCAGAGCAGAACAGTGAAAAGGTGTTGAGGTTCGTTAAAAACTTAACACGTTCGTTTCTTGTCCCAGGGTGTCAGCGTTCTATTCTGCGTCTTTTTGCTCTTTTGCTCTTTCACTCTTTCGCGCTTTCCCTTCCCGTCATTGCCCAAAATGCCCGCGACGGTATTGGGCCTGAGCAACGATACTACGCCGTTCACGATTTCCGCGACGACTGGCAGTTGTACGATGAACTTTCCAAAGCTTACGTACCCTATTTATCTGATATTCAGGGTAGTGTGCCCGCATTGAGTGTATCCATTGATCTGGAAAGTAACCGCCATTATCGGTTGTTGCTTCGTACCCGCGAAAATGCCCACCTGTTTGTTAATGCCGCTCTCCGAAAAAAATTAGTCTCCAATCAGTGGTACACCTTTTCTATTGATAGCCTCTACGGAGTTTATCACGAACCGAAGCTGTTTCTGACGGTATACGGCTCCCCCGGTTCCGACGGGCGGGAACTGGTTATGGCTCACCCAAAGTCCATTTTGCAGAAACCGATCATCGCCAGTGGTGATAATTTAAGTGTACGGCCCCGGACGTTTTCCGTTTATCCAGATTTTTTTGCGCTGGGTCTGGTGTTTTTGCTGGCTACACACGCCCTGTTGTTTAGTGCGAATCAGCGGGCATTTCTGATCTTTTACGATGTCCGGGACTTGCTCACACTCCGCACCCGCGACGAAACATTTCTGGTGAATCGGCCAATGAGCCTCACCAATGTTTTGTTTGTCCTCAACCTCAGCTTCCTGCTGGCCTACCTGTTTCTGTTTGTTCAAAGCCGAAACATTGACGTTTTTTCGTCGAGTGCTTTACTTCTCGACCAACAGAATGTCGGGGCTATGCTGCTCCATTATCTGTTAATCAGCGGGTTAATTTTTCTGTCGTTCATGGGTAAATTCCTCATGTTACTGGTGGTTGGCACTCTATATCGGTTTGACAGTATTGTGAACCTGCATTTTTTTAAACTCATCCAATCATCCTTATTATTCTTTACAGTCGTAGGGATTATTGCTGCCATTCTGATCTTTAATGTTCCGACCATAACGGGGCTACCCAACGTGTTGCTGATACCCTTTACGATCTTTTATCTGGCTCGATTGGTGCTGCTCTATGTGGTGATCACGGCTATGGCTCCTGTAAAAAGTCTGTATTTAATTTCGTACCTTTGTATCGTTGAATTAGTGCCGCTGCTAATTGGTGTCCGCTTCGCTTTGTAGGTAAAGCTGTAGCCCAAAAACAGGTCGCACGGTATGACAATGCCTGCCGGCATCAGCATTCGAATCGCATAACCGAGGTTTATTCAATGAACGAAACAAGCACCCAACAATCAGAAAATCGGTTAACCAAGGTTTCGAGTATCTTAGTAACCCAGTCCCGGCCTGACGAAAAATCACCTTACTTCGACCTTGCCTCCAAGTACAACATTACTATCGACTTTCGTCCGTTCATTCAAATTCAGGGCCTATCGTTTAAAGATTTCCGCAAACAAAAAATAACTATTCTGGGTCATACGGCCATCATTTTCACCAGCCGTAATGCCATAGATCATTTCTTTCGTATTTGTCAGGAGGGTCGCATTGACGTTCCTGCCGACATGAAGTATTTCTGTATCTCGGAGCAGACTGCCAACTACCTCCAGAAATACATCGTGATCAGGAAACGGAAGATCTTTACCGGAACAAAAACGGCTGCCGAACTGATGGAAATCATTAAGAAACATAAAACAGAAAAGTTTTTGTTTCCCTGTTCTAACATTCGGCGCAATGATATTCCAGAATTTATGGACACCAGCGTGTTGCACTTCACCGAAGCGGTGATGTATGAAACCGTGCCCACGGATTTGTCGGACATCGACATCAAGAAGTTCGACATCATTGCGTTTTTTAGTCCATCAGGCGTGTCATCATTACTGAGTAACTTCCCTGATTTTCAGCAGAATGGAATCCGCATGGCCGCGTTTGGGCCAACAACAGCCAAAGCAATTGCCGAGGCCGGATTGATTCTCGACATCGAAGCACCGCTGCCCAATGCGCCCTCTATGAATGGTGCACTGGACTTGTATATAAAGAAAGCCAACAATAGTTGAGCCGAACCAGTTGGGAAAGAGGTCAGGTGGTTACCATCTGACCTCTTTTTGGTTCCAATATTTTTTGACTATACTGCGTTTAAGAAAAGAGTCATCCGTAGTCATTTTGGGTCATTCATTGTCATTGGTCGTACTTTTTTAGGTCTGACGGTGCAACAGATAACTGCAAATGACGAGTAATGGCCGTAAATTATTAATCTTTTTATGGGTCGCATCGTTTACCGTTTTGCCACGCTGATTTTGCTGGGACTATGCCGGATGGCCAATGGCCAGAACGACCCCCAGTTCAGCCAATATATGTTCAACCCGCTGTATTATAATCCAGCGGCAGCCGGGTCGGAGGGGGTGTCCCGGTTCCAGTTGATGCACCGTACGCAGTGGGCTGGTTATCAACCAAGTAATTCCGACGATGGGGGAGGGCCAAGTACCCAATTGTTCTCCTATACGATGCCACTCGATAAATTTAAAAGTGGTGTTGGCCTGTTCGCTATGAACGACCGATATGGCCCGGCCATTAATCAGGCTGTGCAGTTATCCTATGCCTATCGAATGTCGTTGAAAGGTGGTACGTTGGCCCTTGGTGTTCAGGGTGGACTCTATAACCGGGGTTTCGATTTTGGGCAGTTCCGCCCAAATGAACCTGACCCCCTCTTGCAGGGAGGCCGCATTACCCAGGCCAGACCCGATGTTGGAGTGGGGGTATACTATAACACTGTTGACTATTGGGTCGGGGCGAGTGTATTGCACTTAAATGAACCTTCGTTCCGATTGGTTGGTACGCAATCTGTGGTGCCCCAAACCCGAACGGCCTACTTTACAGCGGGCTACCGACTGGGCATTGGGTACGATGTAGATGTTCAACCGTCTGTTTTGGTGGGTTATTCGCCAACGGGGTCGCGGAATACGATAGCAATGAACCTAATGGGAACCTACCAAAATAAATTTTGGGCCGGTTTGGGCTACCGATTGGCTGATGCCATCACGGCTAATGTTGGAATCAATTTAATGCGGAACAACGCGCTTCGGTTTGGATATGCTTTTGACCTTACTGCGTCCAGCCGGGTAACGGCCATCACCAGCCAGACTTCCCACGAAATCATGCTAAGTTACGCGTTGCCTGCCATTGATGCCCGCAAAAAACCAATTGTGCGTACCCCAAGATTCCGGTATTGAAATAATTGGGTAAAGACCCCCTACCACTCAATAAAATGGGGTCTAATCTACACATTGGCAGCATTATTGTTAGGCTGTTTGCTGTTGAGCATGTAATTTTGAGGGATTGACCATTCAGTAAGCGTTCATTTTGGCTGGATTTGATACGCTTAGTGGGTTTTATGATTGAAATTTTTCGCCGGTACGGCACTACATACAATAACCTGACTGATTTTCGTTTTTAGTTCGGTCTTGCACAAGAAGAAAAATAAGTACGCTACTGACATGAAGTACAACCGATTTACAATGGACGCAACCCGAGGAGCAATGGTCGTGGCAGTGGTTCTGCTGATGCAGAGTTGCGGTTTCGTTAAATCCAAATTTGGCGGAAAAGGGGGCAAAGACAGTGGCGAAGTTGGGGTGACCAACGGAGAAGTCACTGCTGACAAAGGTCGCAAGGGCTGGAAACAGACCACTCCCTACGGTATGGTACTCGTACCATCGGGTTCGTTTATCATGGGTCAGGCCGACGAAGATGTGGCGGCTACCCAGATCAACATGAACCGTCGGGTAACCATCAGCTCGTTCTACATGGACGATACGGAGGTAACCAATCACGAATACCGGCAGTATGTCAACGCCCTGTTGACGGACTCGGTATCGGTAATCGGCGAAGAAGAAATCATGGCTAAGTTCTACCCGGATACGGCTGTTTGGAAAAATGATTTTACCTACCACAATGGCGACCCCATGCTGGAGTACTATTACTCGCACCCGGCATTCGACACCTATCCGGTAGTGGGCGTTAGCTGGCAGGCCGCGCAGCATTTTTGCTCATGGCGCACCAACTTATACAACGATTACCGTACCAAAGAGGGGCAGTTTGTATCGCCCCGTTACCGGCTTCCATCGGAGGCTGAATGGGAGTGGGCTGCTCGTGGTGGCAAGCAGGGAGCTAAATATCCCTGGGGGAATCCCTACGTAGCCAATGGCAAAGGATGCTATTTGGCCAACTTTAAGCCCCAACGCGGCAACTTCGATGCCGATGGCTATCCCTACACCGCTCCGGGTAATGCTTACAATGCCAATGAGTATGGCTTGTATAATATGGCCGGAAACGTAGCGGAGTGGTGCCGCGATGCCTACGCTGACAACTCCAATGCTATTGTCTGGGATATGAACCCCGATAACCAGAATGCCGATGAACCACGCAAGGTTGTTCGGGGGGGGTCCTGGAAAGATATTGCGTATTACCTCGAAACGGGAACTCGCTCCTACGAACTTGAAAACGCCAAACGTTCGTATATCGGATTCCGTTGCGTGATGGACAACCTCGAAGGGCGCACAGCGTCGGCACGGGGCGGTCGGAGTGCTAAACCAGCCAAGTCCAGCAAAGCCAGTAGTAAAAGCAAGAGCAGCGGTCGGGGTAGTAGTAAAAAAGCTTAGTTCAGTTCGTATTAATCACAAAAACAGTTCACCATACGCTTTAATTAGCCCATTCTTATGGCAGCAGGAAAGAGAGTAAATTTTTTCTGGGATCGTCTTGTTCCAACCATCTATAGTGCCGGTGCCGCAGTCGTTGTACTCGGGGCCATGGCCAAAATTCAGCACATCACTTCCCTAAGCTGGCTGCTAACGGTTGGTCTGATTATTGAGGCCGTCATTTTCTCGCTGTATGCATTGCAGAGTTTCTTCTTCCCTGCCGCCGGTGTCGATTACGAATGGGAGAAAGTATATCCCGAACTGGAGCCCGACTACAAAGGAGAGGCTCGTAAAGTGGCAGCTCCCACACCACAGGCTAACGGCTTAACGGCTAATATGGATCAGATGCTGGCGCAGGCGAAAGTAACGCCTGATATTTTTGAGAAATTAGGTACGGGTTTCCGTAGCCTGACCGACTCCGTAACAAAAATGCGCGACTTGACCGATGCCACTGTAGCCACCAGCGACTATGCCCGCAATGTGAAAACAGCGTCGCAATCGATTGGCGAAATGAACAAGTCATATGGCACGGCCATTTCAGCCATGACTTCGATGGCCGATGCTACTACCGATGCCAAAGATTATCGCGATCAGTTCCAGAAAGTGACCAAGAACATGGGCGCATTAAATGCCGTGTATGAACTGGAACTACAGGATACCAACAAGCACCTGAAGGCTATGAATGCTTTCTATGGTAGCCTGACTTCGGCCATGGAAAACATGACTGATGCCAGCCGCAACACGCAGCAGTTCAAAAACGAGTTGGCCAAATTGACGGGCAACCTGTCGTCGCTGAATAATGTGTATGGCAGCATGTTGACAGCCATGCGGGGTAACAATCAATAAACCATCACAAAACACATTAATTAGCACCCCACAATATGGCAGGTGGAAAAGAATCACCCCGTCAGAAGATGATCGGGATGATGTATCTGGTATTGACTGCGTTACTTGCGTTGCAGGTGACATCGGCTATCCTGGAGAAATTCATCCTTATCAATAACAGTCTGGAACAATCGACGGGGGCAGCCAATGTAGTGAATGATAATACCCTGCGGGGTATTCGTCTGACGGTTGAAAAGTCAGGTAATCGCCCCAACGACGTGGTGGTTATCAAGCAGGCCGATGAGGTACGGAATGTATCATCGGAGATGATTGCAGAAATTGATCGACTCAAGCAGGACATTATTGAGAAGGCAGGTGGCGGTCTCGACGAAACAGGCAACATCAAAAATGCCAGTGAAGAAGAGAAAGTAGCCCAAATCATGGTGGGCGGCAACCGCAACGGTGAGGCTTATAAACTGAAAGATAAGCTGAACACGTTTGTGACAGGTATGGGTAAATATACTAATGCCAAGTTTTCGCCCCTTGCAGTTGATGGAAAAGAAGATCCCATTGCTGCCCGGTCGTCGGAGCAGCGGTTGAAAGACTTTGCCGAACTCAATTTTGCGCAGACTCCGGTGCCAGCCGCTTTGGCAGTGTTGAGCCAGAAACAATCGGAAGTTCGCCGGATCGAGGGGGAAACCTTGCGGGCTTTGGCTGCCAAAGTTGGTGCCGAAGACGTGAAGTTTGACCAAATCAACGCCATGTTAAGCATGGAATCGAAAGTAGTTGTTGCCGGTACGAAGTTCAAAGCAGAGATGTTCCTGGCAGCTTATTCGTCGGGTGTGCAACCCCGCATGAGTTTGAGCGGTGCGCCGGTTCGGATGAGCAACGGTAAAGGTATGATCGAGTTTACAGCTCAGGGGGGTTCGTATGACAAAAATGGTTTGGCCCGTCGCATTCTGACTGGCTCGATTAGTTATAACACGCCCGCCGGCCCCAAAACGGTACCGTTGCAGGCCGAATATTTTGTAGCAAAACCTTCGTATCAGGTTGAAACCGGAACGATGCCTCCGCTTTATTTAGGTTGTGCCAACAAACTGAGTATTCAAAGCCCGCAATTAGGTGCCCTTTGGAATCCTAACTTCTCGGCTAATGGAGCACAGGTTATTGCCGGTGGTGAACGGGGTCGGATCACAGTGGTGCCAAATTCAAGAACCGTTGCACTCAATGTAAGCAATGCTGGTAGTCTACTTGGTACGGAAAACTTTAGAGTAAATACCGTACCAAAGCCAACCTTGGAATATTATGTGGGCGGCACTAAGGTGGGTGATCCCCGTGGTGTGCCGGTAAGTTCGGCGCGTAGTGTACGGGTCAATGCCGTTGCTGATGAGAGTTTTAGAAATTACTCACCCGACGATGCTAACTTCCGTGTAACAGGTATTACGGTTACGCTGGCTCGCGGCACGAAACGGGTTGGGAACGTAACACTGGGTCCACAAGGAGGTTCTCTGGGTTCATTGGCTGCTGAAATGGCTCCCGGCGACCGTCTGATTATTCAGGTAGAAGGCGTACAGCGTCGGAATTTCAAAGGCGACATTTCAGACGTAAATATGGGTAACACCATGCAACAAACAGGCTTGTATTGATAGACGATTTTTGCAATATTATCGTTTTGTAGGTACGAATCAACTAACAGACAGTAAACCATGAATCAACCGAAAAACATACGGTTCACGGCCCTTACCCCCACTTTGGGTGCAGTAGCTATCTTGCTGCTGGCCGGTGGGAGTGCGATGGCGCAGGAGAAAGCCAGTACGGGCGCGAATCCGATGTCGGTTCGACCCATTAATGACAACGACATTATGATGAAGAAGACCCTTTGGCGACGAATCGACCTGAAGGAGAAACAGAATCAGTCGATGTTTTCGAAGAACAACGAGATTTCAAAGTACCTGATGGAAGCCGTGAAATCGGGATTGTTAGTAGCTTATGCAAACGATTCAGTGAAAACGCCCATTACACCAGAGAAATTTCATCAGAATCTGTTGATTCCAAACACGGCTGGCGGTCTGTCGAAAGAAGAGATTGAGGCTGGTTTTGGTAAGGAAGGTGACAAAAAAGCGGACGACAGTTGGGGTACAGCTAAGAAAGACGACAAAGCTAAACCCGCTGACGATGGTTGGGGGCCTAAAAAGACTGCCGCTGCCCCTAAAGCAGAACCCGTAGACGATGGGTGGGGGCCAAAGCCAAAGAAGAAAACAACGGCTAAAAAAGGTGCCAAATCAACTAAGCCTGCCCCTGTTACGGCAGTAGCGGCTACTACGCCCGCTACATCGACGACAGCTTCGGCTGTTGCCTTTGATGGTGATGAATATTTTGCCAAAGAATTGAACATTATGGAAATCAAGGAAGACTGGATTTTCGACCGGAAACGTTCACGTCTTTACTACGATATTCAAACGGTTACACTTTATTTGCCTGCTGACAAAAACCCGGCTGGCCTGGAGCTACCTATTGCTTCGTTCAAATATGCGGATCTGGACAAACTGTTCCGCTCCGACCCTAAGAAGTTCATCTGGTATAACCCACAGAATCAGGCACAGCACAAAAACCTGTCCGATGCCTTCGATCTTCGCTTATTCTACGGTCGAATCACGAAAGTGTCGAACCCTGAAGACAAAGAACTGGTTGGTATTTACGGTGATAAAGAAGGCCTGATGAAGTCCTACCAAACGGAGTACGAACTGATGGAGATGGAACACGGTCTCTGGGAATACTAAAAAAAAACTGCGTGAAAAAGCCCGGCGGAAACGTCGGGCTTTTTTTGTGAGTAGGGTGGACTTACACCCCTTCCATAGTCTCAAAATACGCCTTCACTTTTTTGGCTCTATCCTCGCCCACGACCTCAGCAATTTGCTCGATGGGGGCCTCTCTGATTTTCTTAACTCCTTTAAAATAGGTTAGCAGACGGGCGGCCGTCTTTTTACCAATGCCCTCAATGTTTTCGAGTTCGCTGATGAGGCTGTTGCGGCTGCGTTTGTCGCGGTGATACGTGATGGCAAAGCGGTGCGCTTCGTCGCGGATGCGCTGAATGAGTTTAAGCGATTCCGACTTTTTGTCGATGTATAGCGGCAGGCTGTCTTCGGGAAAATAGATTTCTTCCAATCGCTTGGCAATGCCGATGATGGGCACTTTGCCGTACAAGTCCAGGGCTTTCAGCGCATCGCAGGCCGCACTCAGTTGACCCTTGCCTCCGTCGATCACAATCAGGTCGGGCAGGCCGGTGGTTTCTTCCAAAACGCGGGTATACCGGCGCGTGACCACTTCGTACATGCTGGCAAAATCGTTGGGGCCAATAACAGTTTTGATCGAAAAGTGCCTGTACTCCCTGTTGGCAGGCTTTCCGTCGATGAAACAGACCATTGCCGAGACGGGGTTTGTTCCCTGGATGTTCGAGTTGTCGAAGCACTCGATGCGTTTTGGGAGGGTTTTTAACTGCAAATCCTGCTTGAGCCTGATCAGCACCCGATCTTTTTTGCTGGTACTGGCCGTAGCTTCGGCGGCTGCCCGGTCTTGTCGTTCGCGCCGGAAATACAGCACGTTTTTCAGCGACATATCCAGTAACTTCCTCTTATCGCCAATCTGGGGAACCGTAATCTCCGCTTTCAGATCGGTTTCCAATGGAATGTTGGAAATGATCTCTTTGGCTTGTGAACCGTATTGTTCGCGAAACTCAACCACCATCATGGTCATCAGTTCCTCGTCAGTTTCTTCTAATTTTTTTTTCACTTCAACGGTGTGAGCCTGAATAATTGTTCCGTTCACCACCTTCATGAAGTTGATGTAGGCACTGACCTCGTCGGAGGCAATCGTGAACACATCGGCATCGGCAATCTTCGGGTTCACCACCGTCGATTTGCTCTGGAACCGTTGCAACACGTCCATTTTGTCTTTGTATTGTTGCGCCTGTTCAAAGGCCATCGTGCTGGCTGCTTCCACCATCCGGTTGCGGAAGTAGTCCTGAGCTGGTTTTAGTTGCCCTTTTAAAATCGAGTGTACCTGCTCAATGTCGCGGTTGTAATCTTCTTCTGACTGCTTGTTTTCGCAGGGGCCTTTGCAGTTGCCGATGTGGAATTCCAGGCATACTTTGAACTTCCCGGCTTCGATGCTTTCCTGGCTCAGGTTGTAGTTGCAGGTGCGGAGCGTGAACAACTGACTGAACATCTCCAGTACCGTGTACATGGGTTTCAGGTTGGCAAACGGGCCATAGAACGTCCCCATTTTGCGGTCGATGCGCCGGGTTGTGAGTACGCGGGGGAACCGCTCGTTTGTCACGCAAATAAACGGGTACGTTTTATCGTCGCGCAACAGGATGTTATACTTGGGCAGATACTGTTTAATCAATTGATTTTCAAGCAGTAGCGCGTCGAACTCGGTATGCACAATGGTGAACTCGATTTTGCGGATCTGGCTTACCAGCCGGAGCGTTTTACGGTCGTGCTGTTTGGAGTTGGCAAAGTAGCTGCTGACCCGGTTGCGGAGGTCTTTGGCTTTGCCTACATAAATAACCTCGCCGGTTGCAACGAAATACCTATACACGCCCGGTTCGTGGGGCACACGCGCCAGTTCAGCTTTATAATCGAAGAGAGGATTTGCCATACGTAAAAGGATAACACGCTGACTTACGGGCAGGTTTCGAGCTTGCTAAAACAGTATAGCTTTTGTCTCATTTAAGCTCAGGAGGATTTGCATTTCTCCTTCCAAACGCCCACCTTTGCACCACGCTTCTGCAATCAAACACGCGGCACTTCATTGTGCCGCTTTTCATTACAATATTAATCTATTAAGTCGATATAGATAGACTATTATGCAGGTAAAGCAAACTGAGTCGGATGATACCGAAACCCTGGATCTGTCATCAACAGGCTCAGAAGGGGCAACGAATCCGCTTTCCATTGACCTGAACGGGTTAATCATCACGTTGCAGGGCGACAATGCCGACAAGAGGGCGGAAGCCCTGCGGGGCCTTTTCCCGACCGCTCAGATAGCCACTGCCGTTACGGAACCATTGCTACGACGGCGAACCTGGAAAGAGATTGTCATCTATGCATCGGCTGCAGTGGCGCTGATGGTGGTGGGGCATATGCTGTTCAGCTATTTTACGTGGGAGAAGATCACGTTATTAGCCAGTTCGGTGGAGATTGGCCCAGATATATTTTACTTTCTGATGGCGGGTTTTGTGGCTCAAATGATTGATGGCGCGCTGGGGATGGCCTACGGCGTAACGGCTACCACGTTCCTGATGAGCGTGGGAATCAGCCCGTTAC
>JAJAYX010000180.1 GCA_026785985.1 Rudanella sp.
CCGGCAACACAACGAAAGAGTGATTTTCAGCCAGTTAAGCAGCAAAAAAAATCACCTGTCTAGTAGCCTGCGGCTCAACGAAGCACCGCCGTGCGACAGACCGTTACGTGGTACATCCCACCACTACTCAAAATTTATATACAGCGTCACGGTGTGCGTGGTGAGTCGCTGAATGCCCGCGTTGTTGGCTGCACTCGTTCCTGTGTCTGGGCTGAAGAGATTAACCAGTCCGTGCGAGAACCGAAGTTCAGGGCTGATTTTGGTGAACTCCAGAAACTGCTCGAATCCGACCCCATAATCGACGGTGAGATCGGAGGTTTTGGTGTTGAGTCGCCCCGAAACCTGTGCCTGTTTCTTGCGGACGTTGGTTTCCACGGCGGCTGTGGCCCCCGCAATCAAGTACATCCGGCTGTTTTTGCGTCGTTCCGATTTGTATTTAACCAGAAACGGAAACTCCATCCAGGTCGATTCGCGGGTTTCCCGACGCGGTTCAGTGCCGTCGGGATATTCATATTTCACTTCGCGGCCATAGAGTGACACGGCGGGTGTGAACCGAAAATCGAAGCGGTCGGTCAGGAAAGTGTTCACCAAAATCCCTACCCGAAATGAAGGAGCATTGGGTGAATAAAGCCGCACAGCCGGGTCGTTTTTCACATAGGCAGGGCTATATTTGATAGCAAAGCGCGTGACGGGCATAGCAAAGAAAAACCCGTAATGAATTGACTTGTCGTCGTAGAATTCGAGATGCTTGCGGAAATAAGCGTATCCCTGAGCGCGGGATTGGCTCACGGCCAAAAACACGAATAAAGTAATGATAATCAGGCTTTTTGCCCGATATAAATAGAAGCAACTCCGAACGTCAGGGGTATCCATTTAGTCTTGGTAAAACCGGCCGTTTCAAAAATGCGCAAAAAGTCGGGGCCATCGGGGAAGGCCTGCACCGACTCCGGGAGATAGGTGTAGGCCGACGAATCGCGGCTGACCATGCGACCAATGAGCGGCAGGATGGTATGCGAGTAAAAACCGTATAACTGCTTGAACGGGGAAGCGCGGGGATTCGAGAATTCGAGCACCAGACACACCCCGCCGGAGCGAGTCACCCGGTGCATATCGGTAAGCCCTTTTAGCAGATTCTCGAAGTTCCTTACGCCAAATGAAACGATGACAGCATCGAATTCATTGTCCTGAAAGGGCAATCCCTCCGAATCGCCAGACCGCATTTCGATAATATGGTCGAGGCCGCGCCTGGCCATTTTCTCACGACCGACGGTCAACATCCCCTCCGAAATGTCAACGCCAATGATCTTTTCGGGCTTCAGAGCCAGGGCTTCAATAGCGAAATCGCCAGTGCCCGTGGCAATATCGAGCATTTTTTTTGGGGCAAATGCCGGGGTCGCGTACGACTTTAATTCCCGGATTGCTTTTTTGCGCCACAAAATGTCGATGCCTCCACTGAGGACGTGATTGAGCAGGTCGTATTTGGGCGAAATGTTGTCGAACATTTCGGCAACCTGTTCGCGCTTGCTGGTAGTTTTGTCTTTGTAAGGAACGACGGGCATTTTTTCAGTGAGCAGTTTTCAGTGAGCAGCTAACAGTTGGTTTTTGGTCAGTTGTGTGTGAAATTAATCACTGTTGGTTGTTGGCTGATTGTTGTTCACTGAACCCTGTGTTCTCCCGTAAAGTTTGGCGGTGGGCGGGCAATTGCTTAGATTTCTGTTTCTGATTGCTAGTCTCGACCTTGTTCAAACCACTATGACCCGTTCTATGTTGCCGTTTACGCCCCTGTTGCTGACCCTGTTTCTGGGGTCAGGCCCTGAAGACCGCCTGAGTAAAAAGGCCCGCGCCATTCATAATCGTATTCTGACACTCGATACTCATGCCGACGCGCCGATTAATCTTCAGAAAGATGGTTTCGACATTGGGATTGCCCACGACATGAAACAGGGTGGCACCCAAATCGACTTTCCACGTATGAAACAGGGTGGTATGGATGCCATGTTTTTTGCGGTTTATATGGCGCAAGGTCCACGAACGCCCGAAGGTCATGCGACGGCCAAAGAAAAGGCACTCGACATTTTCGAGCGGATTCATACCTCGCTGCGCAAATACCCAAACCTGGCTGAGTTGGCAACCTCACCCAGCGATGCCTACCGAATTGAGAAATTGGGTCGACGGGCGGTGTTTATTGGCATGGAAAATGGCTACCCGGTGGGCGAAGATCTGGCGCTGGTGAAAACCTACTACGACCTGGGTTGTCGATACATTACCCTCTCGCACTTTGCCAACAACGCCATTTGCGATTCGGCCACCGATCCCGACGGCCCCATCCACAATGGCCTGAGTCCGTTTGGGCGGCAGGTGGTGGCCGAAATGAACCGACTGGGCATGATGATCGACGTGTCGCACATTTCCGACAAATCGTTTTACGACGTGTTGGCCCTCTCGAAAGCCCCCGTGATTGCGTCGCACTCCAACGTGCGGGCCTTGTGCGATTTTCCGCGCAATATGTCCGACCAGATGATTAAGGATCTGGCGGCTAAGGGGGGCGTTGTTCAGGTCAATTTTGTGAGCGATTACCTCCGCAAACCCTCCGACCAACACCGGCAAGCCCTCAACAGCGTCAGAATGGCGGGTGTGGGCAAAGTAGTAAGCCCGGCAGTGCAGGCCCGGATCGAAGCCAAAACCGACTCCATCAAAAAAGTGTATGCCAGCGAACGGGCAAGCATCGCCGACATCGTGACCCACATTGATTATATCGTGAAATTAGCGGGCATCGACCACGTTGGCATCGGTAGCGATTTCGACGGGGGCGGGGGTGTAAACGGTCTCGAAGACGTGAGCGAGATCGAAAATCTAACCCGTGAGTTTGTCCGGCGCGGCTATTCCGAAGCCGATATTGCCAAGATTTGGGGTGGAAACCTGTTGCGGGTACTGGAGCAGGCGAAGCAATAGTGAATGAGCGAAAAGATGTCGCAGCAAAATTTACTCAATCCCTCACCCAATCACGCCAATACCTGGTAAAGCAAGGCGGGTTCGGCTTTGTTTTTGAGTTGGAATGAGCCAACCGCTTCGCATTGGAACGACTCTTTTACTAATTTGAAGGAAGCTTCGGTAATCAGAATTTGCCCGGCCTGAGCAGCCGTTTGCAAGCGTTGCGCCGTGTTCACCACATCGCCGATAACCGTGTAGTCGAGTCGGCGGAGGGCTGCCGAACCGATGTTGCCCGATACGACTTCACCCGAGTTGATGCCGATGGAAACGCGGGGCTGGTAGTCAGGTTCGGTGTCTAAAACATCGCGAATGGAGCCGATACTGGCCCGGATGGCAAGAGCCGTTTCAATGGCTCGATCAAGGTGGTATTCGCCCTGAAAAACGGCCATTACCGCATCCCCCATAAACTTGTCCACGTAGCCCTCCTGAGAGATTATCTCCTTGACAATCAGATCGAAATATTTATTGATCAGGCCAACAACGGTGTTGGGTTTTTCGCGTTCGGCGATGGAGGTGAATCCGCAAATATCAACAAACAGAATGCTGGCTTTAACG
>JAJAYX010000181.1 GCA_026785985.1 Rudanella sp.
CCACTTTACCATTGAACAGTTCAACTATAGCTTCGCGGTTCTTGGCCCATTGAATGTCGGTCGTCCAGCGGAATCCGCTTTTTGAATCAACGTTGATCGTCGAAATACTGATTTCAATACCTTCGGTGCGGGTTCGGCCTACATTGCGTAATACACTGCCAAAACCGCTTGTCAGGGGTAACTGGTCAGAAAGTAGTAAATCGGTTGTATTAGCGCGATACACTTCTATCGCTCCACTCACACGTCCCCGGAATAGGCTGAAATCCAGACCGATATTGGCCGTAGTGGTTGTTTCCCACTGCAAATCGGAGTTTCCAATTGTGCCGGGGCGATACCCATAAGCCGGTGTCGTACCGAAGGCGTAGGTAGTACGTCCAAGCAACGTTTGTGTCTGATACGGGTTGATGGCCGTGTTACCAATAGACCCATAACTAGCCCGCACTTTGAGCTGATCCATCCAGGCCACATTCTTCAGAAATGGCTCATTGCTAATATTCCATCCCAACGCAGCCGATGGGAAGAAACCATATTTGGTATTGGCTCCAAACCGGCTCGATCCATCGTAACGGCCTGTTAGTGTAAACAGGTATTTATCATTATAGGCATAATTCAATCGGGCCATGTATGAGTTCAGAGTCCAGCGGCTGATATCTGTACCAATGCCATTAATAAGGGTGGCCTGGCCAAGGTTAAAATACTGCTGGGTTTCGGCCGGAACCCCTGTTACGCTTATTTGTCCCCGTTCGAGATCGTCCTGCTGAATAGATTGTAAGGCGGTCAGATTAAGGTTGTGTACGCCCTTGAAGGTTTTGTCATACGTCAGGATATTTTCGAGCGTATAATTAAACCCATACTCGTATAAGGTAAATGCCGTTGGGTCGCCCCCGCGCCGGGCGTTGGTTTGGCTACCTGTAAACCGGCCAATGCGCCGATTGGTGAAGTCAGGCCCGAAATTGACCCGGTAGCGAAGCCCGTCCAGAATGTTCCACTCGCCATAAACACTGTTGAACAGACGGATACGCTTGGTGAGGTCAACCTGAGCACCGGGTATTACCTCGGAAATCGGGTTGGTGCGCAATCCATCGGACGTAGGCAGAAAAATCAGGTTTCCGTTGTTGTCGTAGGGTTTGCCGAGTGGGTTTTCAGCCAAGGCACCACCGTAAGGATTGAACACTTCGCCATTCTGAAGGCTATATACACCCAGCGATGATATACCTATTTTTACGCGCTTCGTAATCTGATGATCGAGGTTAACCCGGAATGTATAGCGGGTGAAGTCCTGATTCTTGATAATACCAACATCCTGGAAGTAGTTGCCCGAAATGGCGAACTGGGTTTTTTCGCTCCCGCCCGATACACCAATCTGATGGCTCTGAATGCTTCCCGTGCGGAGTAAATACGATTGATAATCAGTAGTGCGGTTGTTGGTAATACCATCTAATTCGATTGGTTCAAACAGAGCAGCATCTGTTGTATAGGCATTAATAGCCCGGCGTGACTCGCGTTTATATTCGGCAAACTGAGGGCCATCCATCACATCAATGAGACTCAGCGGCTGGCTAACCCCGTAATAGCTATCCAGGCTCACCACGGTTTGCCCCGGCTTACCGCGTTTTGTCGTTACAATCACCACACCGTTAGCCCCCCTTGACCCATAAATGGCTGTTGCCGAGGCATCTTTCAAAACCTCCATACCCGTAATATCATTCGGGTTGATGTCGTCAATACCCCCCGAGAGTGGAATGCCGTCCACCACGTAGAGTGGGTCATTGCTGGCGTTGATAGACCGGCGGGCGCGAATTCGCACCGTTACCCCCGCACCGGGACGGCTACCATTTTGCACCACATCGACCCCGGCAGCCCGCCCCTGCAAGGCTTGCCGGGCGTTGGTAATGGGCAGTTCGGCAATTTCTTTGGCTGAAACCGACGAGATAGCCCCCGTCAATTGGCTCTTTTTTTGCGTACCATAACCCACCACAACCACTTCGTTTAAGGTGCGGTCGTCAACTTTTAGCTGTACACTGACGTCAGAGCGATTACCCAACTCTAGTTCGGAACCGATAAAACCCACCGACGAGAATACGAGCGTGACCTCACCATCAGGAACGGATAATTTCCAGCGGCCTTCGGCATCGGTGGTGGTACCACGGGCTGTGCCTTTTACGGCTACGTTCACACCCGGTAAACCCGTGTTGTCGTCGGATGAGGTGACCCGGCCCGACACATTGCGTTCGAGCTTGTCGGGTTGTTCGGCTTTGGCTCCTAAACCGGGAGAATGTCCAACCGCCCAGGCCGGACTGCCAGCCAGCAGCGACAGCAAACAAGCTGTGGTAAGCCACCGACTATCAATAAAGGTAAATGATTGTTTCATAGGGAGTTATCAGAATAAGCAGTTGATATTTTACGGTCAAAAATTAGTGTTTTTAAGGAAAGACCACTGTTTTTTTGATCTACTGTCTGCATAGTTTATTTAAGAAAGGCTTAATCTGAGTTTTTTTGCCGTTTATCGTTCCTTGTCACCACTGAGCCTTTTTGTTATTCCGGCTATTTTCAGGCATCTATTTTTGAGAAATTCCAGAACTGTTTCTTATGCAACTAACTATTCAAAACCTGTCTAAAACCTACGCTAACGGCCGGTCGGTAGGTGTCGTAAAAGCCTTAGATAATGTTTCGCTCACGATTCCAACCGGTATGTATGGTTTACTGGGACAAAACGGCGCGGGCAAGTCTACCCTAATGCGCACACTGGCCACCCTACAGGATGCCGACAGTGGCTCGGCACACCTCGGCGACCTCGATGTGCTGGTCAATAAAGAAGCTGTACGGCGAATGCTGGGCTACTTGCCCCAGGAGTTCGGGGTGTATCCCAAAGTGTCGTCCACTGACTTGCTCGACCATTTTGCCATTTTAAAGGGTATCACCAACAGCCGCGAACGAAAAGAACTGGTTGAGGCTCTGCTCCACCGCGTGAATCTATTTGAACACCGCAAAAAAGCTGTCAGCAGTTACTCTGGCGGCATGAAACAACGGTTCGGTATTGCTCAGGCGCTCATTGGCGACCCTAAACTGATTATTGTGGACGAACCCACGGCGGGCCTCGACCCCGGCGAACGCAACCGTTTTTATAACCTGCTGTCGGAAATTGGCGAGAACGTAATCGTGATTTTGTCCACTCACATTGTGCAGGATGTGATGGAATTGTGCAACAACATGGCCATCATTCATCAGGGGCAGGTATTGTATAGCGGGTCTCCGCAAGCGGCCGTGAAGGGGCTGGAAGGTAAAATCTGGGCCAAGTCCATCAGTAAAGCCGACCTGCCCACCTACCAGCAAACGCACACAGTGATCTCGAACAAGTTGGTGGCGGGTAAGCCCCTGATTCACGTGTTGAGCGATGGTGAACCGGGTGAAGGCTTTGAGCGGGGTGTCCCGGATTTAGAAGATGTGTTCTTTTCAACGATAAACGCTGGAGCGCATGTTTAAACACATCTTTACCTTCGAACTCCGCTACTGGCTCCGCCAACCGATGGTATGGGTGTTCATGCTGGTTAACATCCTGATGTTTACCTGGGCCACGGCTTCCGACGATCTGACCATTGGCGGGTCGTTTGGCAACATTTTCAAGAATGCGCCCTATGTGATTCAGAATCAGTTTGGGGTCTGGAGCATTTTTGCCCTGCTGATGACCACTGCCTTTGTGCAGAGCGCGGCCACCCGCGACTTTACCTACAAAACGAGTCAAATTGTCTTTTCCTCGCCCATTCGCAAACTCGATTACCTGGCCGGGCGATTCTTTGGGTCGTTTGTGGTGGCCCTGATTCCATTTTTAGGCATTTCGCTGGGAATCCTGCTGGGGCAGGTTGTGGGCACTGTGACCGGTGCAACCGATGCCGAACGCTACGGCCCCCTTGTCTGGTCGGCCCACCTAAACAGCTTTTTGACGTTTGCTATCCCGAATACCTTTGTGGCCGGGGCATTTATCTTCATGTTGGCCGTGCTAACGCGCTCGGCCATCACAGCCTTCATTGGGGCCATTGTGTTGTTAGTGGCCCAACTGATTGCGGGTAATTTTCTGAGCGATGTCGAATACGAATATCTGGCCGTTTATTTCGACGCGCTCGGCTTCGGGCCGTTTCAACTCGTGACCAAATACTGGACAGTCAACGATAAAAATACGATGTCGGTGGGACTTGACAGTCCGCAGATGTTGCTGAACCGGCTGATCTGGATGGCGGTTGGCGGGGTGTTTCTGATGGTGGCTTATTTCCGGTTTTCGTTTGAGGAAAAAGTCCAGAAAATAAAGAAAACAAAACGGGATGCCCTGCCCGAAGATGCGGTTGGCAAAGC
>JAJAYX010000182.1 GCA_026785985.1 Rudanella sp.
ACACACTGATGGTGCCGGTGCCGGTGCGGTCGGTTTTGCGGGTGCCGTTGGTCAGAATATGCCGAAGCAGGTCGTGGTATTGTTGCATGGGGGAGTCAGAACAGAACTCCAAAAATCGGGCCTTTTCCCTACAAACACAACGCGCCCGACGGTTTTATCAGGGCAAGGCCCATTATTACTTTCTTCATGGTCTGTAAGTTTAAACGGTTCTGGCGCAATAAGGCACAACGAGTAAAAAAACGCAAAAATTAGACCAGTTTATGGGCTTAGGCAGCAAACAAACACATGATTGGTTTTTGTGGCGTATATTTATTCGTTAAAAAAGCTATCGAGTTCATGGTTGCCTACATTCTCGCCTGGATTTTCTGTTTTTACGGTAATGATCCCCGCCCGCAAACTGTTTTGCCCCTCACCAATTCTGTCCGAATTTATGGCAGTTGCTATACTGTTGGCACACGGGAAGACATCAAAGTCAGGGCATTTGCCGGTTTCAAAAAAAGCCGGGTGATGCTGGGCGAAAGCAACAACGAAGGGACGTTCGACTTTCGGATTGCCGATTCGACAAAATACCTCTCGTTTGAACGCGATGGCTACCGGACAACCACCATCCCGGTTCGGTTTCTGGGGCCAACATCGAGCAGTTCGGAGTTCCGACTTGGGATACCCATGAGCCTGAAAGAGGGGTCGCCGGTGCAGCCAGTCAATGAACTTGTTCTGAGTTTCTCCGTCCCCGATAGCCTTGATATCGACTACGAAATAACGCAGCCCAACATCTCGGGCCATTACACCTATTTCGAGTTTAAACGCCGGAAACACCCCCACAACTTCCTGATCAAGGATTTTAGGCCGGGAAAATATCTGTTCGCAGCCTCAACGCCCGACGGACGCTCGCTGCTGTCCGAAGAAATTACCACGGGTTCGGGCCTGAATTTTAAAGCTGTTTATATTGAAGGTGGAAAGGGCGTGAAGGCTGATACACCAGTCAAACCCGCCACTAATGATGGAGTTAAACCACTCAGCAACGATAGTGGAGCCAAACCAGTTGCCAGCGATGCCGTTGTGAAATCGCCGGATACCAAGGCGTTATACTTCGACCAAAGCAGTTATGAACTGAAACTGGAAACGAAAACCGCCTTAGATTCAATTGCGACTCTGCTAAAAAGCCAACCCGACATGGTGGCTCATTTAACGGGCTACACCGAAAATGTTGGCAAGCGCGAACTGAACGTGACCCTGTCCGAATACCGGGCACGGATGGTAGAGGGGTATCTACGCCAAAAGGGTGTGTCATCCAGTCAACTGATTACGACCGGCAAAGGCCCCGATTCGTCAGTGGCGGCCAACGACCCCGAAGAAGCCCGCAGTCGCAGCCGCCGGGTTGTGATTCAACTAACGCGCAAGTAGATCACTTGCTGCCGTCTGCCCTCCTGTTGGTGCATCCCGACCGGATCAAGATCGAAATGACCAACACCACCCGCATTGCCAACACCTCGTCCTCGGCTGCCGGTGCGACATCGGACTTCAACGGAAAAGCCCTGAAAATGGTCTGTAACACGCTGATGGAACGACTATTGGCTGTGGCGCGAGTGAAATTGAACGCCGAGCAGGTATCTATACGCGATGAGCAGGTTTGGGTTGCCGAAACCCCGTCTGCCCTGTTTTGGAACGACCTTATTATGGAGGCCTTTCAGCAGCGGGTGAACCTCTCCGAACACGCCCACTATACCACGCCGGGCATTCACTACGACCCGACGATCGAGAAAGGCCACCCATTTGCCTGCCATGTGCATGGAACTGCCCTCACCGGGGTAACGGTCGATTGTGTACGCGGCACGTATATGATTGATTAGGTGAAGGCTACCCACGATTTTGGGCAGAGAATGAACACGATTATTGACCGGGGGCAGGCCGAGGGAGCCATTGTACAGGGCATTGGCTGGGTGACCATGGAAGACCTGCGCTACAACGCCGATGGTCGCCTGTTGTCCAACGCCCTCTCGACCTATAAAATCCCGGACGTTTACTCGGTGCCGTCGGTTTTGGATATTCATTTCCTGGAAACAGCCGGTAGTGAGTGGGCCATTTTCCACTCCAAAGCCGTGGGTGAGCCACCGCTCCTGTACGGCTTTGGGGCCTATTTTGCCCTGCGTAATGTGGTGCGGGCCGGTTCGCCGGTGCGGTTCAACCCCACCGCCAACCTTCCCTTCGACGCGCTCATGACCCCGGAAAAGGTGTTACTGGGACTGTTCCTCAACGAAAAAGAGCATAGCCTTGCATGACGTAAGGGTAGAGCCAAGGGAAACTCTCACTTTTCAGGGTGTAAACCTGATTCAGATGAAATCTCCCTTTCTATCGCTCTTGTTGCTCCCGTTTTTGGGGGTGGCACAACCGGCCCAAAAGCCCGTCTCCAGTAATCGAACCGTCGCACGGCAGAAGAACATTATCTTCATTCTCAGCGATGACCACCGCTACGATGCGATGGGCTTCATGAACAAGATTGCCGGGCTACAAACGCCCAACCTCGACCGATTGGCCCGCAATGGGGCGCATGTGCAGAACGCTTTTGTGTCAACGGCTCTTTGTTCGCCGAGCCGGGCCAGCATTTTATCGGGGCAATATGCCCACACGCACAAGGTGGTTGACAATTTCGCCCCACTCCGGCCCGGCCTGAAATTCTTTCCCAAATACTTGCAGGAAGCTGGTTATCAGACTGCTTTTTTGGGGAAGTGGCATATGGGCAATGCGGGCGATGGCCCTCAGCCGGGTTTTAATTACTGGCTCAGTTTCAAGGGGCAGGGAGTATATATCAACCCAACGTTCAACATCAACGGTAAGCAGGTGGCCCACACCGATAGCAGCCACGTCACCGACCTCCTCACCGACTATGCCCTGAAATGGCTCGATGGCCGCGAAGGGGGCCGCGACCCGAAAAAGCCGTTCATGATGTACCTGTCGCACAAGGCCGTTCACGCTAATTTCATGCCAGCCAAACGGCACCGGGGCAAATACGCCAACATGCCTATCAACTACCCCCAGTCCCTGTATCTGACGGCCACCGACACCAGTAAAGTGTTTGGCCCGAAACCGACTCTCAGCCCGGAGCAGGCGGCCCCCAACGTGAACCTGAAAGACATGCCCAACTGGGTGAAAAAGCAGCGGGGAAGCTGGCATGGCGTTGATTATATGTACCACGGCGACATTCAGTTCAACAATTTCTATCACCAGTATGCCGAAACCCTGCTGGGCGTTGACGACAGCGTAGGCCGGGTGCTGCAATGGCTCGAAGACAATGGACAACTGGAAAACACGCTCATCGTTTACATGGGCGACAACGGTTTCTCGTTCGGGGAGCGGGGCCTCATCGACAAGCGGCATATGTACGAAGAATCTATGCGGGTGCCGATGCTGGTGCATTGCCCCGGCACCGTGAAAGCGGGTACAAAAATCACCCAGATAATTCAGAATGTGGATGTTGCTCCCACACTGATGGCCTACGCGGGGCTACCCAAACCCGCGCAGATGCAGGGAAATTCGTTTCTGTCGATTCTGGCCGGGCAAACGACCGGAACGCCGGACCGTCCCTGGAAAGACCGGGCTTTCTATGAGTACTATTGGGAGGTCGATTTCCCGCAAACGCCTACCATGTTTGGGGTGCGCACCAACCAGTACAAATACATTTTCAATTATGGCGTTTGGGATACCAACGAACTCTATGATCTGAAAGCCGACCCCGGCGAGGTGAACAACCTGATTCGCAGTCCACAACATCAGGATATTGCGAAAAATATGCGTGATCAGGTTTTCGATTGGCTCGAAAGCTCCGGCGGAATGCAGATTCCCCTGAACCGGGTGCGCCAGAAACGCTTCGACCACATCTATAAAGGAGAATACTGAACCGTTAAGGATCCACCGCTCCCAATTGAATCTGTAGCGACACAACAACCAATGGGAGTTGTATTTAAACGATCAACAAATGAAACCCGACACCACTG
>JAJAYX010000183.1 GCA_026785985.1 Rudanella sp.
GAGTAGCCACAGCGCGAGGCTGCAGGCAAGGCGATAGGTTGTTGATTTTTTCATCGCAGACGAAAAAGCAACCGCAACGGCGAACCGGTAAAGGGGCTGTTACCTACCATTTTGGTTAGGTTAACTAATAGGATAGAATTGCGGCAACGGCACACCCGTGCGTTGCTCCTGTTCCCTGCTGCGGCATTATCCGTGTACAGGTTCAATGGGTATAATCTCAGCCCGTTGTTATTGGGCACCCCTGGTAAGATTAGCGAAACAAAGGTACAGAAAAATCAATTTGAACTATTCATTAATTTTAAATGTACCAACATTAAATGTTAATACATTTAAAACAAATAGATTACCTTTAATAGTTTAACGGCCATGCAAACGCTCATAAACGGACTCCATCACATTACGGCTATCGCGGGCGATGCCCAGCGCAACGTCGATTTTTACACGGATATTCTCGGCCTTCGGATGGTCAAAAAAACCATCAACTTCGATGCGCCGACGGTTTATCACCTCTACTATGGTGACGAAACCGGCTCGCCGGGAACCATTATGACTTCGTTTCCGCATGGCAAAATTCCACGTGGACGCAAAGGAACCGGACAGTTGACCTACACGGCTTTTTCCATTCCAACGACCTCGCTCAGTTTCTGGATTGACCGGCTCAACGACCGCCGTATCACCTTTGCCGGGCCATATAAACGCTTCAACGAAACATACATCCGGTTCGATGATTTCGACGGAATGGGAATTGAACTGACCGCTACAGACAACAACAACCGCACAGGTTGGGCGGGTGGTTCAGTAGCAGGTGAGATGGCCATTCGTGGTTTTCACGCCGTGACTCTGAACGAAGCCAACCCCGATGCGACCATTAAGTTACTCACCCAAAGCATGGAGCATACCCTGATTGCCGAAGAAGCCGGGCGGTTCCGGTTTGGGGCCGGGCCGCGTTCGGCTGTCAATGCGGTACCCGGTAATTTTGTGGATGTGCAGCATTCGCCGGGTGAGTTGCGCGGGCATCAGGGAGCCGGGTCAGTGCATCATGTGGCCTTTTCGACCGACAATCACGAGACGCAGGTAACGATCCGCGAAAAACTGATTGACGATGGGTATATGCCCACCGAAATTCTGGATCGGCAATATTTCAAGAGCATTTACTTCCGCGAACCGGGTGGCATTCTGTTCGAGATTGCCACGAACCCGCCGGGATTCTCAGTCGATGAGCCGATTGAAACGTTGGGTCAGGCATTGAAACTACCTGAATGGTATGAACCCCGCCGGGCACAAATTGAGGCCGGTTTGCCGGTGATTGATGTTAAACAACCACTATGATTCACAACCCAAATAACCTGATCACAGCCGGGGTGCCGCTGGAAGAGGCTACCAAAGTAATGGTGATGGTGCATAGCCGGGGTGGTTCGGCGAGGGATATTCTGTCGTTGAGCCAGCACATGGAGCAACGCGACGAATTTGCGTTTGTGGCCCCCGAAGCAACTGACAACACCTGGTATCCGTACTCGTTTCTGGAACCCATGGAACGCAACGAGCCGTATCTGTCGTCGGCGTTGACCATGCTGACGATGCTGCGGGCACGGTTGCAGTCGGACTACAACTTCCATGCCTCCCAGATTTACTGGCTTGGCTTTTCGCAGGGAGCCTGCCTGATGCTTGAGTTTGTGGCCCGTAATCCGCTCCGGTATGGGGGCGTTTTTGGTCTGAGCGGTGGGTTGATTGGGCCGTCAAACACTCCCCGCGAATACGAGGGAACGTTGGACGGAACACCCGTGTTTTTAGGGTGCAGCGATGTGGATTCACACATCCCCGAAGAACGCGTTTTCGAGACCGAGGCCGTTCTAAGTCGGATGGGGGCTACCGTAACGGCAACGTTGTATCCAAATTTTTCGCACTCGATTAACGAGGACGAACTAAAAATGATTAACTCGCTGATTGGTGCGCGTTAAGACCTACGTGATATGAGCCAATTTATGGTTGAATTTGAACTTCCGGCCCAGATGAATGAGGAGTTCATGCGGAAGATACCAGCCCAACGGCTGAAAATTAATGAGTTAATGGAAACCGGTACTATTCTGTCGTACTCGCTTTCGGCGGATCGGCAGAAGCTGTGGTGCATCCTGAAAGTAGATTCAGAATTAGAGGCAATAGAAGTCATTGCCGATTTTCCGCTGAAAAAATACATGACACCGACCATCAACGAACTGATGTTTCACAACATGGTGGCCGCCCGGATTCCGTTATTTTCGTTGAATTAGTAGCACCTCCCTCGCTACCCGTTCCCCCGACCGGACGGCTCCGTCGATATAGCCGTTCCAGATGTCGGAGGTTTCGATGCCAGCCCAATGGATGCGGCTTACGGGTTCGCGGAGGGCGGCTCCAAACTCAGTCCAGATGCCCGGCTCAAACAAACCGGCGTAACACCCCCGACTCCATTCTTTGTTGAGGAAACGGTGGTCTAAATAGCGTTGTGGTTGAGCGGCCTGTGGCCCAAAAAACGTCGTAAACAATTGTAGGGCAGATTGTTTGCGTTCGTCCTAACTCAGTTCCACAAAAGCCCGCGCCTGATTTCCCAGTGCAAACCCCATCAGGATTCCCCGGCTCCCATCCTTGCCGCTCCCGACCGGGGGGAATTGTCGAATGTGACGGTTACGTGTCCATCAGGAGTAGCGGCAAGGCCGTTGAAGCCTGCGTCGCACCAGAAGGGACGGTCGTAGAAAGCGTAACATTTCCAGACGGCTCCCGTCGGGATGCTTTTTTGCAGGGTGGCTCGTTGCACAGGTAAGGCGGGTGAAAAAGCAATTTCTGAAGCTAACTACGGCCAATACCTTCGACATCAACAGTGTACAGAACGGCAACTGGAACGACCCCGCCACCTGGAACTGCGGGCGAATCCCGATCCGGCTCGACATTGTGAAAGTGCGGCATACGGTAACATTGCCCGAAAACTTTACGGCCAACGCCCGGCAGGTCAACTTCGAGAGTTCGGCCCGGTTGCTCTATGGCTTGCAGGCCCGGATGCGGCTGGCCATGTTGCCGTAACTATCAGCTAATCAAGCAATAGCGCTGGTTCAGTTGGTTAGCGTGGTACGGTCAAAACGCCTACATTTGAGTCAGTGAGCAATCAATGATGATTGTTCAGAACCGTTCTGATTATCCTGACGGTGAAAGGGAGTAATGGGGGCCTAGCTTACGGGGCGATTTCCGGGCAGTCGGGCGAAGGATACACCTTTGTGTTACAAAATGGCACGACCCTATTAGCTGAAAATCTGGGAGGCTCGTTGACAAACAATATGGCCCCCGGTGTGGGAGAGGGGGCTGCGGCTACGAATATGGAACTGCCGGTGGCGACGGCCTGCTGATTATCCGCTGGTGAACAGCCTGTTCCCAACGGATGATTGGGGAAATGCTAATCCCGAACCGGAAACTGCTTTAACTGCCGGTCTAAATCGGCAATGGCGTTTTGGAGTTGTTTGGCATCGGGAGCGAGTGTCAGGTAAAACGGTTGTTTGTCGCCATACTGCCAGGCAGGCCGAGCCTCATGCGACATTTTTAAACGGAGATCATAGCCGTCAGTTTTCGGCGAAAAATCGCTAAAACTAAGATCGGGTTCCACAAATGTGATTCGGCGTGACTGGTGTTGGTGAATAGCAACCGACTTCATCCAGTCGCGCAGCATTTCCAGCTCCCAGGTAGAGAGAACGGGGGCAGCCTGCGCCCATTCATGATTTTGATGGCGCGTCCGCAGATGAATCAGTAACCCGTTTCGCTCCAAAAAACGGGGCGAGTCGCTGTATTCGTAATCCAGAATGGTTAGTTCGAACGAGCCGGTTGGTCCTGTGAGTGTCATAGGCTTTATAGGTTGGGGAGAATTAAAATCCGGGGGGCTTGGGAAAGTAAATTTACACACTAAACGGCTGATTATCCGCACTAGTCAGATTAAATTTCTGCCTACCCTATCAAATATGAAGGGTACTACTAAACATCGTTATTTTTTGGGTTATAGGATTTATCGCTAATTTCACCACGAAATCAATAGTTAACCTCATGTCAGCCAAGCGCGTTCTGATTGCCGAAGACAGTTCTGTCATTCAAAACTTAGCTCGTAAAATTTTGGAGTTCCAGAATTACGACATTACCTCCGTTAAAAACGGGGAGCAGGTCATGCAGATTCTGGATAAGGAAGACTTCCATATCTTGCTGTTAGACATTAACATGCCTGTTATGGACGGTATGGAGTGTGTGAAGCAAGTGCGGGCGTTGCCTAACAAAACTAAAGCCGAGGTGCCCATTGTAGCAATCACTGGCAACGCTAAAAACTATACCGAAGAGGAGTTTAAAACAGCCGGGTTTAGCGACGTGCTGGTTAAACCCCTCAACTTCGACCGCCTGGTGGAAGTAGTGAATCAGTTAACGGATAAATAATCGAGCGATTTTATTGAGTGACGGTCCGACGTTTAGGTGAGCAAATTAGTGATTGAGTGAATTGCTTAATCTACTTAGGCGCTTATTCACTCACCTAAACGTCGGACTGTTGCTCAATCATTCAATATGTTAGTCTCCCTCCTCGGAACCGGAACATCGTCGGGTGTGCCGATGATTGGCTGTGCCTGTGCCGTTTGCCGGTCGGTTGATCACCGCGATAAACGATTGCGGACTTCCGTGCATATTCAGGTGGAGGGAAAAAGCCTGCTCATCGACACTGGCCCCGACCTTCGGCAGCAGGTGTTGCGCCTGGGCCTGACACACCTCGATGCGGTGCTGTTTACCCACGAACATAAAGACCATACGGCTGGTATGGACGAAATCCGGGCCTTCAATTTTCGGCAGGGCGAAGAAATCCCGGTTTATGCCCGTGGGTCAGTACTCGATCAGCTCCGTCGCGAGTTTGCCTATGTTTTTGCCGATTTCAAGTACCCCGGCACTCCCTGCATCAGCACCTACGAAATCAGGAACGAGCCGTTCACGGTAGTCGGGATTCCTGTGATTCCGATTGAAGTATGGCATCACAAACTGCCCGTGTTTGGTTTTAGAATTGGTGACTTTTGCTACCTCACCGACCTCAACGCCATCAGCGACGAAGAACTTGAAAAAGTCCGGGGATGCCGGATTCTGATTCTTGACGCGCTCCGGCGCGAGCCGCATCTCTCGCATTTTACGCTCCGGCAGGCCATTGACCTTGTGGAGCGCGTTCGTCCCGAACGCACTTATTTCACCCACATCAGCCACCAAATGGGCCTCCACCGCGAGGTCGAAGCCGAACTGCCATCGCATATCCGGCTGGGGTATGATGGGTTGCAGATTAAGCTCTAAACCCTTTTCCCGAACGCACCGTTAACCGGGTATGACAACCTCCCGAGTTAAATCGACCCGCGCTTTTTCCGATGAATTTCTTGACCGCTACCGGCAACTGGGCGACCCGCCAGCCGATACTATTATCGAAACCCTCGTGGCTGAGGGAGGGCGCGAAGGATTGGGGGCGTTTATGCGCTGGTTAGCCGATGCTCAGGCGTTTGATATAAGCGGTCAGCACCTGATGGTGCAGCAGTTCTTTGCCGAACACAGCACCCTGCCCACCTGGGCCGACCGCGCCCGGATGCAGCGGGGCATGGCCTTTTTTCAAAAACATATGGGGGCTATTGGGCTGGCACTCGGTACATTATCGTTGCCCTACACCTATTTGGGAGCTAATGGCGTACAGGTGCTTTGGCTCACCGAACGAATTAAAAACGACACCGCCCGACGCTTGCAGGAAACCGGTGCGTGGGTGTTCGCCGTGAACGACCCGAAGCAGTGGACTGGGGGAAAGGCTATTGAGTTTACGCTTAAAATACGCTTGATTCATGCCGCTTCGCGCTGGTTTGCCGGGCACACGGGCCGCTGGAACGATGCCTGGGGAACGCCTATTTGCCAGGAGGATATGGCGGGTACTATTGGTGCATTTGGCTACATTGTGCTGCGGGGGTTGCGTAAGCTCAGCGTAGTGATGGCTGAGCAGGACGAAGAAGATTACCTGTATCATACCAATGTGGTGGGCTATTTCAACGGGGTGGCCGAGGAACTGTTACCGCAGAATCTTCGTGAAGCTTACACGCTTGACAAACAGATTGCGCGTCGGCAGTTTGCCCCCACCGAAGCCGGGAAGGGCCTGACTAAATCGCTGCTCAATGCCATTGCCGAAATCAGCGGTAACCCCTCGGCCCGGAACCTGGCAGCCGCTCAAATGCGTTTCTTTTTGGGCAACAGCCACGCCGATGCGCTGGGTATCCCGGCGGTTCCGCTCGAACAGGGCCTGGTGAGTGTGGTGAGCCGATTGCCTATCTTTCCGAAGTTGATTCTGGCTCTTCAGCCCAAATGATGCCTATTATTCAGTTTGAACCTATTGCTGCCCTTGCCACCGCCCCCGGCATTGGGGCCATTGCCGTTGTCCGGGTGTCGGGTGAGGGGGCCATTGCCCTTGTCAACCGGATGTTCAGGGGGAGAGACCTGACGAGTCAAGCCAGCCATACAGCTCATTTCGGGACACTCCGCCAGCCAGACGAAACCATCATCGACGAGGTGCTGGTGACGGTGTTCCGCACACCAACGTCGTTTACGAAGGAAGATGTGATCGAGATTTCGTGCCACGGCTCCGATTATATTATTCGACAGATTCTGACCCGGCTTACCCAGGAAGGTGCCCGCCTGGCCAAGCCCGGCGAGTTCACGCAACGGGCGTTTCTGAACGGGCAGTTCGACCTGGTGCAGGCCGAGGCTGTAGCCGATTTGATTGCCGCCGATTCAGAAGCCAGCCACCGCTCGGCACTAACGCAGTTGCGGGGTGGATTTTCTAAAAAATTAAAGGAACTACGTCAGCAACTAATTGATTTTGTGGCTCTTGTGGAGCTTGAACTGGATTTTGGTGAAGAGGATGTGGAGTTTGCCAAACGCGATCAATTGCGGGGTTTGATGATGAATATTCATCGCGTTTTGCATCCGTTGATCGAATCGTTTGCCGTGGGTAATGCGGTAAAAAACGGGGTGCCCACCGTGATCGTGGGCAAACCGAATGCGGGTAAATCGACTCTGCTGAATGCATTCCTTAACGAAGAAAAAGCCATTGTCTCGGAGATTCCCGGCACCACCCGCGATGTGATCGAAGATGAACTGTTCATAGACGGAATCCGGTTCCGGCTGATCGACACGGCGGGCCTGCGCCACACCACCGACACCATTGAGGCCATTGGTGTGGAACGCACTCATCAGCAAATGGAAAAGGCATCGCTGGTGGTTTATCTCTTCGACGGGCTAACCACCACACCCGACGAGTTAGAGCAGATGATTGCTGAGCTACAAAAAGCCGGAAAGCCATTTTTGCTTGTAGGTAACAAAACCGACTTAATTCTCGATATTTTTCGCCAACCATTGGATACTGTTGCTGGCAAGACAAAAATCATCTGGATTTCTGCTAAAGACCAGCGTATTGATGATCTGAAAGCGGCTCTGTCTGTCCGGGTCCGCACCGACTCGGCCGTGCAAACCGATGGGGCGCTGATCACCAATGTACGGCACCTGGAACACCTCACCGGCACCGACAATGCCCTGGCCCGCGCCATCAACGGCCTCGATGCAGGCGTGACCGCCGACTGGTTAGCGATGGACCTCCGCGTGGCCCTTCGTCACCTGGGCGAACTCACCGGGGAGGTCACGACCGACGACTTGCTGGAGTCCATTTTTTCGCGGTTTTGCATTGGAAAATAAACGCCCTTTTTAAACCTATACAATCAACATAGTATAATGCCCGTAAATGCCCTACTAACAGGTATTTACGGGCTTTTTAGTGTATGTTTAGTGCGTGATTGTGGTGGTTTATTACGCATACATTTGTACCTTTGTTGTACCTCAAAACGGATTGGCACAGTCAGCCCGTTTTTTTGGCGAGTTAATGGCACATACTGACACACGCTGACACGTGCTGACACACACCGGCACGTACTGACGCACATGAGTTCTAACATCCGAGTTACCCGAATCTGTGGCTATTGCGGTAAGGCATTTGAAGCGCGAAAAACCACCTCGACCGTATGCAGCGATCAGTGCGCCAATCGTGCCTATAAGGCCCGGAAACGCGCCGAGAAAATAACAGCCAGCAACGAACAGACAACGCGGATTATTGAGAAGCCAATCACGGATTTACGAGCGCATGAGTTCCTGACGGTGGAGGAATCGGCCCGGCTCGTTCGGATCAGTCGACGAACCCTGTACCGGCTTATCGAACGGGGCGAACTGGCAACAGCCAAACTAAGCCGCCGTACTGTTATCCGTCGCGCTGATATTGACAAACTGTTTGCCATTCCCACGCC
>JAJAYX010000184.1 GCA_026785985.1 Rudanella sp.
ATTTTCCCATTCCGAACATTGAGATTCTGACCAACTCGAAACTGGAGCAGAATCCTGCTTGGAAATAACGCTTATCGTAGGTTAGTATTCGTGTAAACGGCTCTGCCGCATGCAGAGCCGTTTCATTGTCATTAGCATAAGTGCTTATCAAGCCAAAGCTAATTCACTGATTTGCTACATTTAAGACTATGACTGACCGGCGCAACTTTCTTATTTCGGCGGCCCTGCTTTCTGCTTCGGCCTGTTCAGGGCCTATTCGGGCAACCCGCCAGAGAAAACCGGGCCTGAACACCGCCATTCCCCCCGATGAGCTGAACCTCAACGCCATGATGCAACCGGTACAGGCTACATCAGTATTACAAGACCCGGACTGGTTTATCTGGGGTGGAGGTATGGTACGCACCGCCGATGGCGTGTGCCACGGTTTTTTTGCCCGCTGGCCCCGTAAAGCAGGCTTCAACGCCTGGGTTACGCATTCCGAGATTATCCGCGCGACCAGCCCCGACCCGCTCGGCCCCTGGACAATGATTGGCCCCGTATTTGACCGAAGAGCGGGCTTCTGGGATGCCGACAACCTGCACAACCCGCTGATTCAGGAGTTCGACGGCAAATACTACCTCTATTATTCAGGCAACTACGGCCCGCGCGATGGTACCAAAGAGGGCTGGTGGATTCACCGGAACAATCAGCGGGCGGGCGTGGCCGTTGCCAATCATCCGGCGGGGCCCTGGCAGCGATTCGACAAACCCCTTATTGAGCCTACCCCCGGCGGAACCGACCACCTGCTCACCAATTCGCCGACCGTTGCCCGCCGAAAAGACGGCAGGTACGTGCTGATTTACAAAGGCGTTTCAGACGGGCCGATGCCTTTTGGCGGAAAGGTCAGGATGCATGTGGCCATTGGCGACAGTCCCACGGGGCCATTCGTGAAGCAGCCGGGTACGGTATTCGGCCACGAAACCATGCCGTTTCCCACCGATGATAACGTCATCTGGGGCCAGAGTGGGCGGCTCTACGCCATCGTGAAAGACTACCGGGGCCTATATAGCCAACAGGCCCGCCCCGGCTCGACCGAGAAAGAATCGCTGGTTCTCTTCACCTCCGACGATGGCCTCGACTGGCGGCTGGCAGCTCATCCGTTTGTTTCCGACTTTCATATCCGGTGGGCCGACGAGCGGGTAAGCGAACGACTGCATCGGCTCGACCAGCCGCAGGTGTGGCTCGAAAACGGCAAGCCATCGGTACTGTTTCTGGCCGTGAAAGCGAAGTCCGACGACGATAATTCAGACCTATCCTACAACATTCAGCTAAAACTCAACGCGTGAACACGAACATCGACACGGCGGTAATCGTCATTTTCTCGGCCTTTGTGCTGGGTATCGGGCTGCTGTTTGCCCGCACGGGCCGCAACCTGAAATCATTCTTTGCGGGGGGCGAAGCCGTGCCCTGGTTCATTGGCGGGCTGTCGCTGTTTATGAGTTTTTTCTCGGCCAGTACGTTCGTGGCCTGGGGCAGCATTGCCTACAAACACGGTTGGGTAGCCATCACCATTCAGTGGACGATGTGTGCCGGGGCACTGGTTACAGGCTTATGGCTGGCCCCACGCTGGAAAAAAACCGGTGTGCTGACCGCTGCTGAATACATCCGGCAACGGCTGGGGCTACCGGTTCAGAAAACGTACATCTTTATTTTTACCCTCGTCAGCGTCTTCATCAAAGGGTCGGTGCTGTATCCGGTGGGCAAGCTGGTGAGCGTCTCGCTGGGTCTGCCGCTGGTGCCCACCACCATCGGACTCGGTATTTTCATGATCGCCTATACCTCCGTGGGTGGGCTTTGGGCCGTGATGGTCACCGATATTCTCCAGTTTGTGGTGCTGTCGGCGGCTGTGTGTATCCTGCTTCCGCTGGCTTTCGATCAGGTGGGGGGCGTAGCCGGGTTTACGGCCAAAGCGCCCGATGATTTTTTTAACCTCCTCAACGGCGAATACACCATTGGGTTTATGCTCGCTTTTTTCGTGTACCAGGTGGCTTATATCGGTGGTAACTGGACGTTTGTGCAGCGCTACACCAGCGTCGACAGCCCGAAATCGGCCCGAAAAGTGGCGTTCCTGTTCGCGGGTCTTTACCTCGTCAGCCCCATTATCTGGATGCTGCCGCCCATGATCTACAAGACCATCAACCCGGCCCTGGTGGGTCTCGATACCGAAAATGCGTACCTCGAAATCTGCCGACTGGTGCTGCCGCCGGGGCTGCTCGGCCTGATGCTGACAGGTATGTATTTCTCGACCTCAGCCAGTGCCAACACCACCCTCAACGTGGTTTCGGCGGTGTTTACCAACGACATCTACAAGGGCCTAATGAACCCCACCGCCACCGATAAACAACTGATTCGGGTGGCGCGGCTATCTTCCTGGGGCTTTGGTATCGGCATGATTGTGATCGCCCTGCTGGTGCCCTATATCGGCGGGATCGTGGAAGTGGTACTCACCATTGGGGCCGTAACGGGTGGTCCGCTGCTGGCCCCGCCCATCTGGGCGCTCTTTTCAAAACGACTAACCGGTCGCACGACATTGCGCATCACCCTGATAACGCTGTCGCTGAATCTGGTGGGCAAGATCATTTTACCGCTGGCGATGGGCGTAAAACTCAGCCGGGCCGAGGAAATAGTCATTGGCGTAGGTGCCCCCGTGCTGCTGCTGGCCCTGACGGAATGGCTGGCATCGCGCAAACGGATAGACAGCCCCGACTACCTCGCCTACGAAACAATCCGCGCAGAAGCACCAACAAGTACCGTGCAGGAACAGGCCGACGAAGCCGCCGAAGTAAGCCGTCAAAACCAGTTTGGCCTGCGGGTCATTGCCGTCTCGCTGGTGGTTACGGCCGTGATTCTGGGTGGGCTAAGTTTACTAACTACGCAGGGGGCCAGGATAACCGCCCTGCTGGCCGGCATTGTGCTGGTCACAGCCCTGATTCCCTGGCGGGCCGCGACCAAGCTAACGCCCGTAGAAAAGCCCGTTAAAGCGGCCGAACTACCCAGTCTTTGAACGTACCTGAGTTCATTCAACCAAAAACACAAAATGATTAACCGTCTCTTTATCTTCTTTTGGCTGATACCCCTCTCGCTGACAGCGCAGTACACCATTCGTGACCCAAAAGCCATCCCGCTGCACGGCGAGTGGCGGTTTTCCCTCGACCCCGTCGGCGCAGGCGAGCGAGGCAACTGGTATCGAGAGGATGCCCCGCTGAATCGGTGGGAAAAGGTGACCGTGCCGCACTGCTTCTCGGTTGACCCCCGCTTTCAGTTTTACACCGGAACAGCCTGGTATCGCCGGACTTTCCCGTGTCAACCCACCGCTGGGAAACGC
>JAJAYX010000185.1 GCA_026785985.1 Rudanella sp.
CAACCGCTCAGTTGGTTCCGGTGAACGCTCCTGAAGCCGCCCGCATTGGTGCCGACCTCCTACGTTCTCTGCCACCCCAAACCGATGTCTCTGAACTTTTTGGGGCGTTTTTAGCCAGTAAAGAGGGCATCCGAAACCTCGCTGCCGAACTGACAACCCGGAAAATCCCGGAGAACCGCGCCAAAACTGGTCGGCAAATCCTGCAACGACAGGTGCCTTATAATCAGCGCAACGACGAATCGGTGAAGCTGTTGGCAAAGGCGTTGGAAGCGTCCGGCGGGGTGTTGCCGGCCGAAAAAATGCCGCAGGAATTGAGCGGTCAGGAGATCAGCAGCCTGGCTAAAACCATAAAAGAAACCGCCGACCCCGTGAAGGGTGAACTGGTTTTTCGCAAAAACTCGGTGGCCTGCCTGACCTGCCACGCCATTGGGGGAGCCGGGGGGCGCATCGGGCCGGACTTGAGCAGCCTGGGGACAAGTTCCCCCGCAGAAACCATCATTCGGTCAATACTTTACCCCAACCAATCCATCAAAGAAGGCTATGAACTTCAGCGGGTTGCCAAAAAAGATGGCAGCGAACTGATGGGCTATATGGTCAGCAACGGCACCGCCGATGTAGTATTGCGCGATGTGGCAGGGCAGGAAATCTCCATTCCCAAAAGCCAGATCAGCGTGATCGAGAAAGTGCCGGGTTCGCTGATGCCATCAGGATTGACCGCCGGTCTGGACAGGGAAGAATTCGCAAATCTGGTTGCATTTCTGTCCAAAATGGGCGAATCGGGTCAATTTCGCGTGCCAACCGCCCGCTTTGTGCGTCGCTGGAGCGCGGTTTCGGCCACCAAAGAACTGGTTAAAAAGATCCGGGAGGAAGGCATTAGCTACGTGGTGAAGGACAATGCCAACGTCCCCCTGCAACCCCTCTATGGCAAGGTCTCCGGCGACCTCCCCCTCGATGAACTACCGACTATTGACCTAAGTCCGGCCAAACGGTATAGTTTCGTCCGGTTCGAGATCGAAGTAGTGAGCAAAGGAATCGTGAATCTAAGCCTGAATACAACCAACGGCATTACGGCCTGGGTTGGCCAAAAACCCATTAAGCTGACTTCCAGTGGCATACTGGCCGATCTCCCGCCGGGTATTCACACCATCACGCTGGCCCTCGACCGAACCGCACTCAAAGACGGGACTATCACTAGTCAGCTTCAGGATGCAGTCAACTCCCCGGCCCAAACAAGGCTGGTGATGGGCAGATAAAGGAGTCAATACTGCCAGCACCTTGAGCATGGCCATTGAGAGTCCAATATGGCCGCGTTCCAAACGGGCAATCAGGCATTTGCGCGTACCTGTATTGCGGGCTTTGACGCTATTTTCGTTACCTTTAAAGAAAAAAAGTATGACTCAGTTTCCACATATTACGGCCAATCCGGCTATTCTCGGCGGTAAACCTTGTCTGAAAGACACTCGTATTAGTGTCGAATTAATTATGGAATGGATTGCCTCCGGTGCCACTCCTGATACCATTGTAGCCAAATTCCCCCATCTGAATCGGGATGCCGTTCAGGAAGCAATTCTGTATGCTGCCGCTTTTGTGAGAAACGAAATCTTCATTGAAGTCAAGTTAGCAGCCTGATGACCCTCCGCGACTTCAAACTCTTCACAGACGAAAACATTGATCCAGCGGTTATTACGTTTTTATGGGAGTCAGGTTTCAATGTAGTTGACGTTAAAGAGAAAGGCTGGTTTGGGAAAACTGACACCGAACTAATGCCGCTTGCTTATGTTGACCAACGGGTGATAGTCACACATGACAGTGATTTTGGGACGATTATTTTCACAAAAGGGGAGCCATTTGTTGGTATCCTTTACCTTCGACCGGGGCATTTCGACGCGGCTCCACACATCCAAAGTATTTCTGCTATTCTAAAGAGTGATCTTGTGTTACAGACACCATTCATTTTGATTGCAGAGAACACAAAAATAACTGTCAAAATCCGGCTCCGGCAATTTTAGAATCTCCTACGCCACCTCAGCAATTTCTCCCCAAACCCGATCTCCAAACACCCCACTAAACATGGCCGGTTAAACAGCTTACGGCTTTTGTTTATCAGCCACTAAATACCTTATCCATAATATGAAGATTTATATTAAATACATGGTAAGCCGACGCTGTAAAATGAAGGTAGAAGAAGAGTTAGATAAACTCAACTTACTCCATGGAATAATAGACTAGGCTGAGCTGGAGCTCAAAGAGGCTATCACACCTGAGGAGCGTAACCAACTACAAAAGGCTTTGTTAATGTCAGGTCTTGAACTGATGGATGACAAAAAAGCAATACTTATTGAAAGGGTAAAAACTGTCATTATTGAGATGATTCATCATGTGGATGAATATCCTAGAGTAAAAAACTCTGAGTATATCAGTAATATACTAGATTATGACTATGGTTATATATCCACTGTTTTCTCTGAAGTAAAAGGTATAACCCTTGAGCAGTATATTATTGCTAACAAAATCGAAAGAGTAAAGGAACTACTCTTATATGATGAGCTCACTCTTTCTCAAATAGCTTATCAACTAAATTATAGTAGCGTGGCTCATTTATCCAGCCAGTTTAAGAAGGTAACCGGGCTAACTCCAAGGTTCTTCAAGCAACTTAAGACCAAAAGACGCAGTAATCTTGAAAGTCTATAAATACTATACCGACGCCCCGGCTCCAAAGCGGACTCTAAAAAATGCTTGAGCTGGGGGTGAATAGTCCGTTTTGGCCCGTCAGTGGTTTACCTTCATAGAGCCCGTTAATGGCTGCCTGTTTTAAGGACTCGAACAGGGACACCGGAGCGTTCGAATTGGTCAGTCATGATAGTGAAATTAAACGATTTCCCCTTTTTCCTTCTATTCATCAGCTGGATTGACACAGTTCATCAAGCAGTCTCCACAAGCTTAAGGGGATAAGCTTATTCACTAAAATGAACATAACCTCATTAATATACTCAATAAGTCAAACTGTAACAAAGTAGCGTATTTATCCACTCAGTTCACTAATTTACTGCGTTAACACCTGCACAATTCAAACAACTTATAAGACAATGAACATATTATACACAAAATATGGAAATAATATAAAATTCATTTATAATTCTATAACTTGCCGCAAACTTAAAGTCGTCAGCTTTGTGATGAAACCTTAACAACCATCAAACTTCTAATAAAAATGAAAACAACCTTTACTCTTCTCTCAGCCGTTGTCACTCTGTTCACGTTTACGAATGTGAGCTTTGGGCAGACTCAGGCCCCCAACATAGGGACAACGGCCAATTTTGCCCTGTTCACTGCACCTACCGTGTACCCACATCTTTATAAAGTAGCATCCAGCCCTCAAAAAGGCTGTTGAATCGCAAAACACCCCGGTACATGGTGATCATACCAGCAGGGCGTTGGG
>JAJAYX010000186.1 GCA_026785985.1 Rudanella sp.
GGATTGGCTTGCAGGACTGGGGCAGCACGGTCTGGTTTCGGAACATCAAGTTTCGCAAGTTGTGAGGAATTGACAGGGAGGTTTGCAAGCTATATAGACCAGACGAACGCCGGGCTATCAGGTCCGGCGTTTTTACTATCTTTGGCAACGATGAACGCAGAAAAAGATACGAAACCGTTTGCCATCCGGCGATTGGAAGCCAACCAGATTGGCCCGTTTGCCCGGTTGGCCATTGACTTCCCCGAAAAGTCCGTTAAGGGCAAAGCGGAGATTCATATTCTGACGGGGGAAAATGGGACAGGGAAGAGTACGGTTTTGCAAATGCTGGCAGCCTGTGTCCCAAGTGACACCAAGTTCTTAGATAAGAAGAAATGGGATAAAGATCTGTCTCAATATTGGTTGTTGTTCAGTGATGATACCAAAACTCTGTATAATAAGCAATCAGTTTTTAGAACGCAATTTTATTCTGTTCTTAGACGAGATTGAGATTCACCTGCACCCGTCGTGGCAACGGAAAATCCTGCCGGTGGTGCAACAACTCTTTCCTAACGCGCAGATTTTCATTTCTACCCATTCTCCTTTTGTCGTTGGTTCAGTGGATGGGGCCTGGGTACATCGATTTGTAAAAAACAAAGAGGGCTATAGCGAGGTAGTAGGCGAGCCGATGTTGTCGGAAGATTCTAACAGCTACGACTATATTTTGGCGGAAGTTTTTGGGGTGACTGAACGATTTGGGCTTGAAACTACCCGTGATTTGCAGGAGTTCCGACAATTCAAGAACCAGATTTTACGAGACAACGGGGCGATTGACGAAGATCGGTTTCGGGAATTGGTTGACAAACTGATGAGTCAGAGCCGAGAGGTTCAGAGCATCATCGGCATGGAACTTCGCCAGTTAAGCCGCCTGACTAATCGTAGTTTTGCGTAACTGATGAGAGCGTTTACCCGTCTTGACGCCCCTGCCATATTGAATACCCCCTCTGGCAAAAAGAACCCTACGCCAAAGTGGGTTAATTTTGGAAACCGCTATTCAGCCAATCGCAACAAAAAACCCAGCTTTGAATTCCAATGGCCTACGGTTGAAAAGCAACCTCTAAACCAGCATTTACTACCAACGCTGCAGGCACAAACAGTTTTTCATTGCTCATATTGTGATTCTCACCCCCTGGCAAAGGGTAGCCGAACCATCGACCATTTCCTACCTAAATCATCGGTTGTTCTTTGATTTTGATGAACCATCATTAGTAACCAGCCGTGAACGAGCTTTAAAATTGTACAATCTTATGGAAGCGAACGACGAATTACCAGTCTTGGACGATTTCAGATTCAGATTCATGTTCGATTTCTGAACTTATTTACTCATATCCCGCAGCAGCTTATTGGCGTAGATAAAGTCGTTTAATTCGGGTACGCTCGAACTGGTGATGCTGTTGTTGTCGCCCTCCCAGAGTTTGTGGCCCTGATACAGAAACGTGATCTGTTCGCCAATCTCCATCATCGAGTTCATGTCGTGCGTAATCACGATGGTAGTCGTATTGAACTCGTCCGTGATCTCTTTAATCAACTGGTCAATTTTGATTGAAGTGAGCGGGTCAAGGCCGGAGTTGGGTTCGTCGCAGAACAGGTATTTGGGGTTCATCACAATGGCGCGGGCAATGCCCACCCGCTTTTTCATACCACCCGAAATCTCGGAGGGCATCCGGTCGGCGGCTTGCTCCAGCCCCACGCGCTGCAAACAAAATTCGGCCCGGTCGCGTTTTTCGGCTTCGTTCATGCTGGTGAGCATTTCGAGAGGAAAACGGACGTTGTCGATCACCGTTTTAGAGTCGAACAGCGCCGATCCCTGGAATAGCACGCCCATTTCGCGCCGGATGGCTTTCACCGTTTCTTCATCGCCTTTCAGAAAGTCTCGCCCGTCATAAAGAACCTGCCCATTTTCGGGTTTTACCAAGCCAATCATACACTTCAGCAACACACTTTTGCCAGTGCCACTACCGCCAATTATCAGGCTGGTGGTGCCCGGTTTAAACGTCGCGCTGATGTTGTCTAAAACCATTCGGTCGCCAAACTTCTTTGAAATATTCTTGATTTCGAGCATTGCAGATAGGAGAAGGTCAATGATTATCTGTCAAAATTATTGGTTTTGTCTTACGCTATCGACCGTTCACGGCGGATTTACACTGCTTCATCCAATTTTTGAGTTTTGCGGCAAACACGACACTTACTTTTGAGTTGTTCAAGAAAAGATCAACAGCAACCATCACAACCTTAATAATGAAATTTACAGTGTTTACTACCTGCTTATTCGGATTGGGAGTGGCTTTACTGGTTGGGCCAATGGCAAATGGCCAAACGCCTGCCCGGAACAGCTTGCCCAACCCACCCACTGTCAACGCACAATACACAGTCAGCGGCTATATTAAGGATGCCAAAAACGGCGAGGGATTGATTGGCGTGTCGGTTTATGTAAAAGAAACCGCCACCGGAGCTGTCACGAACAACTACGGTTATTACGCTGTAACATTGCCCGCTGGCTCCTATAACCTCATTATATCGTTTGTTGGTTTCAAAAAGCAGACGATTCCTGTTACTCTAAGCACCCAAAACGTCCGCGCCGACGTGGAATTGGCCGAAGAAGGCCGCGATTTGCAGGAGGTGGTCGTGAAGGCCGAGCGCGAAGAAGACAACGTGAAGAACATCGAAATGTCGGTGAACAAAATCGACGTGCGCACCATTCTGCGAATACCCGCGCTGCTGGGGGAGGTCGATGTGATTCGGGCCATTCAACTGCTGCCGGGCGTGACTACCGTGGGCGAAGGAGCCACGGGTTTCAACGTCAGGGGTGGCAACATCGACCAAAACCTGGTTCTGATGGATGAAGCTCCCGTCTACAATTCCTCGCACCTGTTCGGGTTTTTCTCGGTCTTTAACCCCGATGCCGTGAAGGATGTCAAACTCATCAAGGGCGGTATTCCGGCCATGTATGGCGGGAGAATTTCGTCCATTCTCGACGTTCGTTTGAAAGAGGGCAATTCCAAAAAAGCAGAAGTTAATGGTGGCATTGGCCTGATTTTTAGTCGCTTATCCTACGAGAGACCTTTATTCAAAAATAAAGAGGGCGTGGCAAGAGGCTCGTTTATTGTAGCCGCCCGTCGGTCGTATGCCGATGTTCTGGCCCAGCCGTTTCTGAAAGGTGATCTCAAAGGCTCTCAATTCTATTTCTACGACCTGACTGCCAAAGCCAATTACCGCATCAACGAAAAAAACACCCTCCTTTTATCAGGCTACCTGGGTCGCGACGTGTTCGGCTCCGATTTCGGGTTCAACTGGGGAAACAAAACAGCCGCCCTCCGCTGGAATCACGTGTTCAACGACAAGTTGTTTCTGAACACGACCGCTTTCTATAGCAACTACGACTACACGCTCGATACCGACCTCAAAAAGAAGGAAGAAAACAAAAACGATTACTTCCGCTGGAAATCCAAAATCCTCAATTATAGCATTAAGCCCGACTTTACGCTGTTTTTGCGCAACAACACCATCACGTTTGGCGGGCAGAGCATTTTGTATGATTTCGAGCCGGGAACAGCCACCGCTGCCAGTGCGGGCGTAGTAAGGAGCTTCGGCTTAGAAAGTAAATACGCCCTCGAAAACGCGCTTTACGTGGGCAACGAGCAACAGGTTTCGGCTCGCCTGCAGTTGCAGTATGGACTGCGTTACTCGCTGTTCAACTACATAGGGCCGGGCGAGTCTTATCAGTTTCAGACCGATGTGGCTCCGGGCCAACGACGGTTCCCGATCGAGAGCCAAACCCGTACCTACAAGCGTGGCGAAAGTATGGCCACCTACGGAAACCTGGAGCCGCGTTTCTCGGCCAAATATGAACTGACCGAAAGTAGTTCGCTGAAAATGAGCTACAACCGGCTGGCGCAGTACATTCACCTTGTTTCCAATACCACGGCCTCTACCCCACTGGATGTCTGGACTCCATCCACCAACAATATCCGCCCACAAATTGCCGATCAGATTGCAGGTGGCTATTTTCGCAACCTCAAAGACAGCCGCGACAATACCTATGAAGTCTCGGTGGAGCTTTATTATAAATGGCTGCAAAACCAGTTAGACTACATCGACGGAGCCGACTTGCTGTTGAACAAATACCTCGAAGGAGATTTGCTGAGTGGCAAAGGTCGGGCTTACGGGGCAGAGTTTTTTATCAAGAAAAACACGGGTGTGGTGAACGGCTGGATCAGCTATACATTAGGTAAAACCGAACGGCAGGTAACGGGCATCAACCAGGGACAGTGGTTCCCCTCGCGCTTTGACCGGCGGCACACGCTCAACACGGTGTTGCTGATTGACCCGCGCCGGGCCAATGGCACCACCAAACGCTGGAACTTCTCGTCTACCTTTGTGATCAGCAGCGGCACCCCGGCCACTTTTCCCACTAACCGCTATGAATATCAGGGCTATGTAGTGCCGCACAATAGCGAAAACGTGCGTAATAACTACCGAATCCCGGTCTATCACCGGCTCGATTTGGCGGCTACACTCAAAGGAAAACAAAGGGTGGGCAAACGTAAGGAGGATAGTTGGGTATTTTCTGTGTACAACGTCTATGCCCGCGAGAATCCGTTTTCGGTGTTTTTCCAGCAAGAACCCGCCACCTATGTGGACGTGAAACGGAGTACGGAACTGGGTGACACCCGCCGAC
>JAJAYX010000187.1 GCA_026785985.1 Rudanella sp.
ACGGATGTGTTAGCCTCTTCGTAGTGAATGGCTAATTTGGTGGCGTAACTCAGCCCGGCGATACCGGAACCGATTACGAGGAAGTCATAGTGTTGAGGCATCAGTGTTTATAAACCAGCATTTCGGAGTCGTTGCTCAATTTTTTTGTCAGTCAGGGTTGCCAGATCGCTTTTGTCATACACCGCGATGATAAACACCTGTTCGTTTACAATTTTGACACAGGTTATTACTCGCCCACCACCACTTTTGCCTTTTTGTTTGCTGCTGATTGCCAGCCGCACTTTACAGCAGTCTTTACCGAGTGGTTCACCCTGCTGAGGATCTTATTTTAAAGCTGACAGTAAACGGGTTATATCAACTTTGAACGAGCGATATTTTTTGCTCAATTGTTTAACTTCACGTTTAGCATCAGAACCGATGACGACATTAAAGCTCATTGAGGAAGTCCTCGGCTGATTGAAGTTTGATTTCTCCACGTAGGTGTGCTTTCACTTCCTGAGCCGCCCGGTCAATGCTTTCCAGAAATTCTCGCTCGCGCTTCTGAGCGGCAGTTTCTTTCTGCACAACCTCAGCCTTAATCTTCATCCGCTTCATCAACTAAGTCACCAGTTGCAGTTCTTCCGTATTTCGAGGTCTTATAACAACCGTTTCCATTTGTCGTCTGTTTATTTCGATAATTCCAGCATCCGCAACACCGAAGCCTCTGCTTTAACGCGCACATCTTCCGGGACTAGAATCTCCGGCTGCTCATACAGCAGGCAATTGTACAGCTTTTCGAGCGTGTTCATTTTCATGTACGGACACTCCGAACAGGCACAGGTGTTGTTGGCGGTGGCCGGAGCCGGAATAATCTTTTTGTGCGGAGCTGCCTGCCGCATCTTGTGCAGAATACCGGCTTCGGTGCCTACGATAAACGTCTGCTCGGGACTGTCAACCACGTATTTCAGCAGGGCCGTTGTGGAGCCAATGTAATCGGCGTGCATCAGAATATGCTCCTGACACTCGGGGTGGGCAATGAACTTGGCTTCGGGGTTTTCTGCCCGGAGTTTCTGCAATTTTTCCAGCGAAAAATCGATGTGAACAATACACGCACCGTCCCACAACACCATGTCGCGACCCGTTTTCTTGGCCACATACCGGCCCAGGTTCGCATCGGGGGCGAAGATGATTTTCTGATCTTTAGGCAAACTCTCCACAATCTTGAGCGCGTTCGACGAGGTCACGATGATGTCGGACAGGGCTTTGATCTCTGCCGAACAGTTGATGTACGACAGCACCATGTGATCGGGGTATTGCGCCTTGAAAGCCGCAAACTTATCAGCCGGGGCCGAGTCGGCGAGGGAGCAACCCGCGTTGAGGTCAGGAATTATGACTTTTTTGTGGGGAGAGAGTACTTTGGCGGTTTCGCCCATGAAATGTACCCCGCAAAACACGATCATATCGGCTTCGGTAGAGGCCGCCTGCTGACTAAGTCCAAGGCTATCGCCAATGTAATCGGCCAAATCCTGAATGCTGCCATCCACATAGTAGTGAGCCAGAATCACGGCGTTTTTCTCTTTTTTGAGCCGCTTGATCTCGGCCACTAAATCTATATCGTCGGCGACCGGCTTATTTACGTAGCCCACGCGCTGTACTTCTTCGAGGAGTGCTTCCATTGGTTGGAGTATTTACTGATAATAACAAGGGGGATAGGGCTGTGGTTCGATCCTACCCTAATACGCTTTCAAACTCAAATCCAGGCTCGTAACATGATGCGTCAACGCGCCCGACGAGATAAAATTAACGCCTGTCTCGGCATAGGCCCGGAGGTTTTCTTCCGTTATTCCACCCGACGCTTCGGTGGTGATGCGGTTGTCGATGAGTTGGACAAGATCCTGAATTTCATTGGGTTTGAAGTTGTCAAGCAGCAACACATCCACTTTCAGCTCACCCGACTCGGTTATCTTTAGTACCTCTTCCACCTCCGCGCGGGTTCGCATTTCGACCTCGATTTCCAATTGCCGTCCCGTGCGTTTCAGGTAAGCGTTGGCTTGGGTAATGGCTTGCGTAACGCCCCCGGCATAGTCGATGTGGTTGTCTTTGATCAGAATCATGTCGTACAACCCAAACCGGTGATTCACGCCCCCGCCAATCTTCACCGCCATTTTCTCGCAGATTCGAAAGTTGGGTGTCGTTTTGCGGGTGTCGAGCAACTCCGCGCGGGTGCCTTCCATCAGCTTCACCATCCGGCGGGTTTGAGTGGCAATACCGCTCATGCGCTGCATACAGTTGAGTACCAATCGCTCGGCAGTCAGGATGTTGCGGGCGTTTCCGGCCACGGTCAGTACAATGTCGCCGGGTTTAATTTCGGTGCCATCTTCGAGTAGTACGTCCACCTCGAAAGTCGGGTCAACTTCTTCGAAAATAGCCAGCGCGACCTCAACACCGGCCAGTACGCCGGTATCTTTAACAAGCAGCCGGGCCCTGCGCTGAGCCTCCGCCGGAATGGTAGAAAGGGAGGTATGATCGCCGTCGCCGACGTCTTCGGCCAGGGCCGCTCGGATAAAGTCCTGTAGCATTGTTGTATTCATGGCGGCAAAATAGAGCAGAATAAATAAAGAAAGCGAACCGACGGGGTCAGTTCGCTTTCTACTGTCGGTGTAAACCGGCTTTATTTTTTCTCTTCGTCAATGTTTTTGATGATGGCCTGCACTTCTTCAACAGGCATTTCAGCGGCTTTTGCAATAATTTCCGGGTCAATTCCCAGCCGCCACAGACCCTGAATAAATTTCAGGGTCATCCGTTGGGTTCCTTGTTCAAGTCCTTCTGAAATCAATTCCTCGTAAGCAGTCATAACAGAATCAGTCGTTTTTGTTGAAACACGACGAAATATAGCGATTAGTTCTGTCTTCCCCAAACTCGATGCAGCTGACAAATAGATGACGGCAGTGCCTACAAAACGCTGACCCAACACCGTTTCCACTAAATTCTGAAACACCTCAGCGTATTGCTCCATAACCCTGGCTAACCGCTTTTTCCGGCGGCTATTTTGGAGCAGTAAACAAGGCATCAGGCAAATAGGCCTGCATGAAGTCGATTAGGACATCGGGACGCGAAAAAGCCTCTTTGAAAAATTTATCGTGGGGATTTTCGGAGAGCATATGGTAATTGGAACGGTAGGTTGGGTGCAATATCGTACTTTATTTGGGTATGAACATCGCTATTATTGGCCCCGCAAAAGTGGCCCACCTCCATGCCAAAGCCGCTCAGTCGGCGGGCAATCTTGTTGCTGTTTATGGCCGCGACCAGGCCAGAGCCGATGCCTTTGCCGGGCAATATGGCATCAACGCCTACACCGACATTGCCCAGATGGTGGCTCAGGAAAACGTGGACGTTTGTATTATCTGCACACCCCACCCCGCCCACCGCGTTGTGACTGTGGCCGCGCTTGAAGCCGGAGCCAATGTACTGGTCGAGAAACCGTTAGCGGCATCAGTGGACGATTGCGACGCGATGATCGAAGCGGCTAAACGCGCTAATCGTTTTCTGGGAACGGTGAGCCAACGTCGGTTCTATGATTCAAGTACGCGGGTTAAACAAGCGATCGACAATGGCAAAATCGGGAATCCAGCTCTCGGCGTGGCGCAACTGCTGGGTTGGCGAAGCAAAGAATATTACGAAAGCGATCCCTGGCGGGGCAAATGGGAAACTGAAGGGGGTGGAGTGATGGTGAATCAGGCACCGCACCAACTCGATTTGCTGCTCTGGTACATGGGTGAACCCGAATCGGTGTTTGGCGTTTGGGCCAACGTGAATCACCCTTTTATCGAAGTGGAAGATACCGCTTTGGCTATTGTCCGGTTCAAAAACGGGGGTTTGGGCAACATCATGCTGAGCAATTCGCAAAAGCCTGGCTTGTACGGCAAAGTGCATATACACGGTCAAAATGGCGCGTCGGTAGGCGTACAAACCGATGGTGGTTCCATGTTTGTGGCGGGTCAGTCGACTATTCAGGACCCACCCGTTAACGACCTCTGGACGGTACCCGGCGAAGAGTCGTTGCTGGCGGGCTGGGTTGCCGAAGAGTCAGCCAAATTTCAAGCGGTCGACAATATGACGTATTACTTTGCCGAGCAACTCAAAGAGTTCTGCCAAGCCGTTGGCGAAGGACGTTCGCCCGCCGTTACCGGCGAAGACGGCCGCCGGGTTGTGCAGTTGTTTCAGGCGATTTACGAATCGCAACGCACCGGAGCCGTAGTCAAGTTATAAGCTCGTACATCGGTCAGCAAGGGATCTCCGCTGACCGATGTACTTAATTTGGAGAGGTTGACAAGCCTAACGAAAGCAACTTAGCGGTTTGTTTTCGGCGCACTGATTACGCCCATATAC
>JAJAYX010000188.1 GCA_026785985.1 Rudanella sp.
GAACAGACCGAGGGAGCCGTTAAGTTTCGGTATGCCTATACGCTGGTGCAGTTTAAAGTACTCGACCGGGTGCCAACGCTGGTGGGGCTGGGCGAAGGGGCCGGGCTGCTTACTCAACTGTTTTTGCAGATGCGCGAACTGGTTATCGAGCAGGATGGGGAACTGACGCATTTCCCGGTGTTGAGCAAGCACATTCGCCATGAACAGGCTCCGCTGGGAATTATGGACGATTTGATCGAATACCGCTTTGAGACGCTCTGGATGGCCCTCAACCAGGATAATTACCGCGACTATCGGGGCTACTCCGAGGCCGGACAACAAGCCCAGTTGAAACGGGTGCTAACCAGTCAGCTATTGGCCCTGTTCCGGGAGTTTGGGATTTGGCTCGAACCACATGAGCGGATTATGGTGCGGCTGGGGCGGTTCGGCGTTCCGATGCAGGAACGGACAACGCAGTTCAAAAATCAGACAATGATAGCGTTCACGGGCCATTTCCTGACCAATGTTATCCTGCCCAACAGCATCGGCTTAGGGAAGGCCGTGTCGAGGGGCTTTGGAAGTATTCAAAGAGTAAAAGAGCGATGACCGGGCTGGCGTTCCAGCGGCCCAAGCTACTTCTTTCGCTTTTTCACCCTTTCACTCTTTCGCCTATGCAACTCCACATTACAACCTACGGTGCGTACCTCCATGTGAAAGATCAGATGTTCGACGTTCGGCGCAAGGGCGAGGACGGAAAGGTGATCAGCGCGACATACTCTGGCGAGAAAGTGACGCATATTCTGCTGGCTACGGGCACCATGCTCAGTACGGATGCGGTGAAACTGGCGATGCGCCACAACGTCGATATTGTGTTTCTGGAACGCGACGGCGATCCCATTGGGCGGGTGTGGCACACGAAATTGGGCAGTACCACCAAAATCAGGAAACGTCAGTTGGAGGTCAGTTTAGGTCCCGATGGCTTGCGGTGGATTCGGGCGTGGCTGCTGGCCAAGATCGACAATCAGGTGGGGTTGGTTCGGAGTTTGAAAAAGCACCGCCCACAACACACTGACTATTTGGATGATAAGCTGATTCGGATGGAGGCTTTGGCCCTGTCGATCAGTTCGTTGGGGGCTGCGGGCGATGCAGTGGTTGAGCCTGGGGGTTCGGCCAGTAAACCGCTGTGTGTGGCCGATGTGGCCGATACGCTGCGGGGGCTGGAGGGCACAGCCGGGCGGTTGTATTTCGAGACGCTCAGTTACGTGTTACCCAACGAATATCGGTTTAACGGGCGAAGTAGCCGACCGGCCCACGATGCGTTCAATGCGTTTCTGAACTATGCTTACGGTATTTTATACAGCAAAGTGGAAAAAACGCTGATGCTGGCCGGGCTTGACCCTTATGTGGGATTTTTGCACCGCGATGATTATAACCAACTCAGCATGGTCTATGATTTCATTGAACCTTACCGAATTTATGCTGATGAGGTAGTTTTTCGGCTATTTTCGGGGAAGAAGGTGAGCAAGGCCCACGTAGGCGAGGTGTCGGGCAGCCGAAACGCGGTGGCCACAGGCGGGTTGTCGCTGAATGCGGAAGGTAAAATTGTGCTGGTGACTGCGTTCAATGCGTTTTTGGACGCTGACCCGATTCGGTATCGCGGTCGAAATCTGGTGCGGAGTCACTGTATCCAACTCGATGCCCATCAGTTTGCCAACGAGTTGATTGGAAAAACCGGGGGTATGCCCGACACTATTTCACTATGATTATCTGGGTTTTATACGACATTGTGAATGACAAAGCCCGCACAAAGGCGGCTAAAATCTGCAAGCAATCGGGCTTGTATCGAGTGCAGTTTTCGTGTTTTCTGGGCACGTTGACCCCCAACCAAAAAGACAGTTTGCAACTGCAATTGGCCGATTTGATCGACGAAGAAACCGACAAAGTGTATGTGTTTCCGATGAGCCGGAGCGAGTTGCAGCAAACGGCTTTGCTGGGGCAGGCATTCGACAAAAAACTGGTTTCCGACGAAGTACGTGCCTTATTCTTTTAGCCATGACGCTGACACCCTCTCACATTATCGAATATCTGTTTTGCCCGCGCTACACGTATTTTGAATATGTGCTGTGCATTCCGCAGTACGAAGAGAAGAACTACAAGGTTATGCGGGGCCGCAATTTGCACGATGAGCGTTTGGAACGTAACAAAGACTATCTGCGGAAGCGGCTTGGGCGGCCTGGTGCGCCGGTTACGGGTAAGTTTCTGGATCAATATTTGACCAATGAACTGGTTCGGGGTGTGGTGGATGAGGTGCTTGAATTTGGCGATGGGCTGATGGCCCCACTGGATTATAAATTCGCCGAGTACAAAGACAAAGTTTACGACACCTACAAAACACAGCTTTATTGTTATGCGTGGCTTATTGAAGAAAACTTTGGTCGAACCGTTGACCGGGGATTTCTGGTGTACACCCGCAGCAATAATCAGGTGGTGGAGGTGCCGATTACGAGCGACGACAAAGAAGCGGTGAAGAAGGCGGCAGCCGCTATTTTTTCGATCATCGACCGTAATTTCTTCCCAAAGGCGACAAAGGCAAAGGCGCGTTGTGTAACTTGCACGTATCGGAATGTCTGTATCAAGTGACTGGGTATTCCGGGCCGTAATTTATTTATGATTACGCAAAAACTGGCGGCTACCCATTCATTATCAATATTTTATGTTTACGGAAATTGCTCAAAAATCGCCTGTTTATGATGTTCTTTGACCTGCTAAAACCAATAAATAATAAACGTCAAAATGGGGTTAATGGCTTGTTGGCGAGTGATTTATGCAACCGGACGTATTCAAACGGCTGATCCACAGGAAGATGGATTGAAACTCGGCTTGTCGGCTGCGATGCCCTTAATC
>JAJAYX010000189.1 GCA_026785985.1 Rudanella sp.
CTGCACCACGTCGAACCGGCGGATGAAATATTTGGCCAATTGCCCATAGCCGTGCAGCACAAACCAGAGGTCGGTGGTTTGTTCGGTAAAGTCGCCAAGCGTGTAGTAGCGGGCCGTTCGTTGAACGCTGAGATGGTGTTCGTTGCTCATGAATTTTTTCGATAAAGTCAATAGCCCTTTCCTCGATCCAGCATCGGTTCAGGCTGTGTTCAGGGTTCAATAAAGTATTTCAGGTTTTGATAAGAGTAGCTGCCTAATACCGGATTGGGCAAAAATAGGGAACTCGCATCAGTAATTTAAACACGGTCTAAATTGTTAATGCCTACCAGTTGCATTGGCAAGTCGCGTAATTTTGTCAGTATGCTGGATCGTATCATCCGATTTTCAATTCATAACAAACTCATTATCGGGCTGTTTGCCATCGCACTGACAATTTGGGGAGGCTATTCCTTTACGCAACTCCCCATCGACGCGCTGCCCGATATTACCAATAACCAGGTTCAGGTAATTACCCGAAGCCCCTCATTATCAGCCCCCGATGTGGAGCGGCTGCTCACGTTTCCGGTCGAGCAAACAATGGCAACCCTGCCCAACGTGGTCGAGATGCGGTCGTTTTCGCGCTTCGGACTGTCGGTGATCACCATTGTTTTCAAAGAAAACATCGACGTATATTGGGCGCGGCAGCAAGTGTTTGAGCGGCTTTCGCAGGCACGGGCGCAAATCCCGGCCTCGGCTGGCGACCCCGAACTGGCCCCCGTCACCACGGGTTTGGGCGAGATTTATCAGTATGTGGTGCAGCCCAAAAAAGGCTGCGAAAAACGCTATCCCCCCAGCGAACTCCGCTCCATTCAGGACTGGATTGTCCGGCGGCAACTGCTCGGAACCCCCGGTGTGGCCGACGTGAGCACATTTGGCGGCTACCTGAAACAATATGAAGTGGCCGTTGACCCGGCCCGCCTGATGGCATCGGGCGTAAGCATGAACGACCTGTTCACGGCCCTCGACCACAACAACCAAAATGCGGGCGGTGCCTACATCGACCGCAGACCCAATGCCTATTTCATTCGTACTGAGGGACTTCTGGGTAGTCTGGAAGACATTCGCAGTGTGGTGGTTCACCAGACAGACGGGGGTGTTCCGGTGCTGGTTCGCGATGTGGCCGAGGTACAGATTGGCCATGCCGTGCGCTACGGAGCCGTAACCCGCAATGGCGAAGAAGAGGTGGTGGGCGCGGTGGTGATGATGCTCAAAGGGGCCAACTCGTCGGAGGTGATTGGCAATGTGAAAGAACGAATCACCCAAATCGAGAAATCATTGCCCGAAGGCACCGAAATTGTAGCGTTTTTGGATCGCACCGACCTCGTGAACCGGGCCATCAGCACCGTAACCCGCAACCTCATCGAGGGCGCGTTGATCGTGATTTTCGTGCTGGTATTGCTGCTGGGCAACTGGCGGGCGGGTGTGGTAGTGGCCTCCGTAATTCCGCTGGCCATGCTGTTTGCCGTGTCCATGATGAACCTGTTTGGTGTATCGGGTAATCTCATGAGTCTCGGAGCCATCGACTTTGGTCTCATCGTCGACGGTGCCGTAATCATCGTGGAAGCGACATTGCATCATTTAGCGACTCGGCGCGTATTGAGTGTGAGTGATGGAGCGATGGAGCAATGGAGTGAAGAGCAGCGGGGAACTATGATCCCGCAGTCCACTCAATCATTCCATCACTCACCGGAACGCCGGACTGTCACTCAATCAACACTCACTCAATCCCAAATGGATGCCGAGGTGGCTGAGGCTGCTTCGCGGATTCGGTCAACGGCGGCATTTGGGGAGTTGATTATTTTGATTGTGTATCTGCCTATTCTGGCGTTGGTGGGTGTGGAGGGTAAGATGTTCCGGCCAATGGCCGAAACGGTGATTTTTGCCATTGCGGGGGCGTTTATTCTGTCGCTGACCTATGTGCCGATGATGTCAGCCCTGTTGTTGATCAAGAAGCCGTTGCCGGAAGGACACCGCACTATTTCCGACCGGATTATGACGTTTTTCCACCGACTTTATGATCCGGCTATTCGCTGGACGCTGGCCCACCGGGGCGTGGTGGTGGGCGCGTCGGTGCTGGCTTTTGCGGGTTCGTTGTGGTTATTTTCGAGTTTGGGGGGCGAGTTTCTGCCCGAATTGGACGAGGGCGATTTCGCCGTTGATACCCGGATGATTCCGGGTAGTTCGCTGTCGGAAACAGTTCAGGCCACGCTGAAAGCCGAAAAAATACTGATGGACAAATTTCCCGAAGTGAAACAGGTGGTGGGTAAAATTGGGTCGGGCGAGATCCCCACAGATCCGATGCCCATTGAAGCTGCCGATATGATGGTGATTCTGAAAAATCAGGACGAATGGACTTCGGGTAAGACAATGGCCGAGTTAGCCGAAAAAATGCAGGCCGAAGTAAGCAAACTGCCGGGTGTTAGCTTCAGTTTTCAGCAACCCATTCAGATGCGTTTCAATGAGTTGATGACGGGTATTAAGCAGGACGTAGCCGTGAAACTCTACGGCGAAGACCTCAACGTGCTGGGTGAGTATGCCCGGCGGATTGGCCGCGTAGTGAACACCGTTCCCGGCACAACTGAACTCTATGTGGAACAGGTGTCGGGTTTACCCCAGATTGTGGTGCGCTTCGACCGGGAGGCACTGGCCCGGTTTGGTATGTCCATCGACGAAGCCAATCGCTCGGTGCATGCTGCTTTTGCCGGGGCCGAAGCCGGTACGGTCTGTGAAGGCGAACGACGTTATGGGCTGTCGGTGCGATTTCGGGAGCAAAACCGACAGGAGCTTAACGACGTGCAGAACCTGCTTTTGAGTGGACAAAACGGCCAACAGGTTCCGCTGGGGCAGGTTGCCGACGTAAAATTCGAGAACAGCGTGAACCAGATTCAGCGCGAAAATGCCCAACGCCGAATCACGGTGGCGTTCAACGTGCGGGGCCGCGATGTGGAGTCGGTCGTGAATGAACTGAAAAATAAACTGACTCAGCAGGTGAAACTCCCGGCAGGGTATTACACGACCTATGGCGGGCAGTTTCAGAACCTCGAAGAAGCCAAAAAACGACTCACTGTGGCTGTTCCGGTGGCCCTGGGATTGATCTTTTTATTGCTCTTTTTCACGTTCCATTCGCTTCGGCAGGCCATCCTCATTTTCACGGCTATTCCGCTGGCGGCCATCGGCGGTATTCTGGCTCTCTGGATTCGTGGTATGCCCTTTAGTATTTCGGCGGGTGTTGGGTTTATTGCCCTGTTCGGGGTGTCGGTTTTGAACGGAATCGTGCTGATTGGCGAGTTCAACCACCTGCAACAGGAGGGAAATCGCAACCTGCGCGACGTGATTTTGCGAGGCACCGCCACCCGGCTTCGGCCCGTGCTGATGACGGCTTTAGTGGCTTCGATGGGCTTTCTGCCAATGGCCCTGTCGAACTCGGCGGGGGCCGAGGTGCAGAAGCCGCTGGCGACGGTCGTGATTGGCGGGCTGATTTCGGCCACGTTGCTTACCCTGCTGGTGCTGCCTTGTTTTTATTGGTGGGAACAGACCGGCCCGTCGTTACGGGGGTTAGGTCGCCGAAAGAAATCGTTTTCAAAGGCTGGAACCTTGATTTTCAGCTTATTACTATTTCTTTTTTTTAGTGGGATAGCTTCGGCTCAGTCACCGCTGAGTTTGCAAAACGCGCTCGATCAGGCGTTGCAGAACAACGGGTCGGCCCAGGTTAGTAACCTCAACATTGCTATTCAACGGGCCGGTCGAACGGCGGCACGGGGCATTCCAGGAACGGATATTTCGGTACTGAGCGGGCAATACAACTCCTACCGCTGGGACAATAATCTGACCATTTCGCAGACCCTTCCGAACGGCAAACTGAACAGCGGATTGGAGCGGTTGGCTGATGCCAGCATCCGGGGCAGCGAACTGTCGGCGCGGGTGACCCAAAACGGGCTACGCGCTGAGGTGAAATCGGTTTATTATGCACTGGCTTACCTCAACGAACGCCAGAAACTCCTTCGGCAACAGGACAGTTTGCTCGTTGAATTTCGCCGGGCAACGGATATACGCCGACGCACCGGCGAGGGAACGGCTCTCGAAGTGGCCACCGCCGACAACCTGCTCGGCGAACTCCGCAACCAACTCGCCCTCACCCAGGCCGACCGCGCCATCGCCATCAGCAACCTGCAAACGCTGCTCAACACGACCAACCCACTGGCCCTGCCCGACAATCAACTGAGTCGCCGGGCGATGCCTGCGTTGAGCGATTCGGCACTGGCGCAGAACCCCACGCTGGCCCTGTTGCAACAACAAACCGATATTGCCCAGACCCGGATTGCCGTGGAGCAGGCCCGCCTTCGCCCCGATTTTACGGTGGGTTATTTTAATCAGTCGCTCAGTGGCCCGCAAACATTAGACAACGGTCAGGAGCGGGTTTATGGAGCCGGGAAACGGTTTCAGGGCGTTCAGGCGGGCGTTTCGATCCCGGTTTTTCAGAAGGCACAACGCGCCCGCGTCGAGTCGGCGAGGTTAGGACAGCAGTTGGCCACGGCCACGCTGACGTATAACCGGCGAACCGCACAGGGCGATCTGACAGCCGCCATTGGCGAGATACGCAAGCAGCAAAGCAGTCTCGATTATTACGACCAAACGGGCTTACCCATAGCCCGCCAATTAGCCGAAGGTGCCCGAAAAGCCTACCGCGCCGGGGAAATTGGCTACGTGGAATATTCGCAGGCCCTAACCCGTTCGTACCAAACCCGACTGACCTATTTGGACACCATCAACGGCTATAACCAGGCCGTAATTATGCTGGAACGGCTTTTGGGGTTATAGTGCGTCCGAACGGTTTGTCTAAACCGTTCTACATAACATTCACCATGAACCGACTCATTTTTCCGCTTTTACTCTTACCCTTCCTCTCCTGCCGTAAGGAAGCCCAAACCACCGACGCAACCACCGCGCCAACGTTAGCAAGCGTTACCGAAGCCCAGCCAGACTCCGCAGCGGCACCATCCGACGAGGTTATGCTGACACCCGATCAGGTTCGGCTGGCCGAAATTCAGACCGGACGGGTTGAATACCGTACCCTGAGTCAGACTTTGCTGGTGAACGGGCGGGTGGTGGCCGGGGCGCAAAACCTGGTCACGATTTCGGCGTTGCAGGGCGGGTTTGTGCGTCAGGTAGCCCTGCTACCCGGTCAGGCAGTGCGGAAAGGGCAGGTGTTGGCC
>JAJAYX010000190.1 GCA_026785985.1 Rudanella sp.
CATCAATGCGGATCGGATTCCCGACGTTTTCATCGGCGGCCGCTCGGCCCAACTCCTGGCCGTTAATGGAAAAACCGGAAAGATCATCTGGGAATTCTTTCCGCAACCCAACCCGCCGGGAAAAACGGTCAGTCCCGCTGATTCAGGGTGGTTCAACTTTTTCAATCCTCAGTTCGTTCCCGACCAGGATGGCGACGGTCTGGAAGAGTTGTTGGTTTCCAATGGCGGAAATTATCTAATCCAAGCCCACGACCCCAATCGTCCGGTAGGCAACTTGCTGGTTGTCAGCAGTCTGAACGGCAGTATGTTGGCCAAAGCACCGATGCCGGACGGAAAAGAAACGTACCTGTCGCCGGTGGTGGCCGACTTTGGAGGGGGAGAGTTGTGGGTCATTTTCGGTACCGGAGGCGAAACCATCGGCGGCGGGCTATATAAAGTCCGTTTAGCTGACGTGCTGCGGGGTGATGTGTCCCGGGCGGAGTTGCTGGCTTCCAGTGCTACGAAAGGTTTTATTGCCCCTCCGGTGCTGGTGGATATTACGGCGGATGGAGTGTATGACATCATCACCAACTCGGTCGACGGCCGGATGCTGGCCATTGACGGGGCAACCGATTCGCTGCTCTGGCAGGTGGAAGTGCCGCATACTGAAGCGTATTCCGCACCGACCGTCGGTTATTTCAACGAGGATTCGATCCCGGATTTCTTTGCCAACTACGGCGTGGGGGTATGGCCGGCCATCATCCGCTCCGTGCAGTTATTGGTGGATGGAAAAACCGGCAATGTGCTCTACCGCAATAGCCTGGGCGGCTTTCAATACGCCTCACCCGTAACGGCAGATATGAACGGGGATGGTTTCGACGATGGCCTCCTCAGTATCAACACCCGGTACGCCGACGGCAATTACGAAGACGTACTTTGCTCCCGCCTGATGGTGTTTGATTTTCACAACCGGGCTCACTATCCGGTCGGCGATACTTTATTGGGACATAACCTGGCTTCTACTCCCTGGGCTGGCGACCTGAACGGAGACGGAAAACTGGAGATCATTGCCTGTTCGATTGGCGTGAAGCAGTTGACCAATGATATTGATAATCCCCGGGCCTTGCGCATTTCTCTTTTTGCAACCAGCCAGCCCGCGCAAAAAACAATTGCCTGGGGCGCGTATATGGGCAGTGGTTACGATGGCCTGTTCAGGAAAAAGAATACCCGTTCATCAAAGAAAAAACCCGGGTTTTGAGGCCGGGTTTTTGAAACACTGATCAATCATTTTACTTGGCCAACAGCACCCGGTCAATCACGTGGATGACACCATTGGTGGCTGAAATGTTCGCCCTGGCAACATTGGCGGCACCGGAGTTCTTGATACCCGTAAATTTGAGATCCCCGCTTACCGCTACTGAATCCGCAGAAAGGGTTACTACCTTTCCAGGCACTGCAATCGCGCCCGGTAACTTAACCGACGCAGGCACAAAATTAGTGGTATACACCCTGCCATTCAGGACGTGATAACTCAACAGACCAGCCAGCACCGCTGGGTCAGCCGCGTTGATCTTGTCTTCCGTATCGAAACCCGCCGCAGCGAAAGCCGCGTTGGTGGGCGCAAATACGGTAAGGGGGCCGGTACCAGCCAGCGTTCCGGCCAGGTTGGCCCGGATGACTGCCGCCCGCAGCAGACTCAGATTCGGGTTAGCCGATACCGCCTCTACCAGGTTCTGGGTCGGCGGCACAATCACCCCGTCTACGATGTGCATCACGCCGTTGGTCGCCTGTACATCCGCCAGGGTAACCCTGACCCCGTTCACCCCGACGCCATAGTCGAACTTGGAAACGTAAGCCGTTCCGTTGAGGGTCGGCGTTGACTGGTTGACTACATTCGTTAAATCCGTCGATTTTACCGCACCGTTCAGTACGTGGTAACTCAGGATACCGCCCAGGACTGCCGGGACGGCGGCGGCAATGGCGGCTTCATCGAAACCAGCCGCTCTGAACGCGGCATTGCTGGGTGCAAAGACCGTGAAAGGGCCGGCCGCACTGATGGCCGAACCAAGGTTAGCCCGCGTGATGGCGGCGTTGAGCAGCGAAAAACTGCTATCGGAACTCAGTATTTCGACGAAACTTTTTTGGGCCGGCACAACCGGATTCGGATCTACGGTATCCTTTTGGCAACCGGATATCCAGCCGATAAACAGTGCAGCGGCCAGCACCTGGCCCAATCGTTGATGAATGAACTTATCAGTTGTTCTCATGAATAGCGACGTAAAAAGTAAAGTTTAATAACCGTTATTTTGGGTAATGGCCGGATTGATGTCGATCTCAGTCTGTGGAATCGGAAACACCTCGTGCTTACCCGGCACGAATTTTACCCCCAGCACATCCCGGGCAATTCCCCAGCGCACGATGTCCTTCCGCCGGTGCTGTTCGAAAGCCAGTTCGAGTTGCCGTTCGGTGATAATGGCCTGAAAGAGGCTTGCTCCGTCGGCCGCTGTGGTAGCCGCCAGCCCCACCCGGGCTCTCACCTGGTTAACAGCGTTGACGGCTTCGGCAGAAAACTTGGCTCCCTGTTCGTTGAGGGCTTCGGCGTACATCAGCAATACATCGGCGTAGCGGATCACGCGCATATTGATGCTGGAACCGGCGAAATTTTCAAAATCGTCGCCCGAGCCACCCGGATACAGGTTCGAGTACTTCTTGTGTTGCCAATCGGTACGGTCGTAAGGCACTTCTCCCTTCCCGGAGATGAACCAGGTGCTCCCCGGACCAAACATATTCATCGTTTTGCGGGGGTCATTATTAGGATAAGCGTTGACAATGCTGG
>JAJAYX010000191.1 GCA_026785985.1 Rudanella sp.
GGGTAGATACTGTGCGAATCGGGAGTAATCAGCACATACAATTTAATGCCCTGCCGGGCGAGTTCGGCTTGCCGCTGAGCGAGGTGGTTGGCAATGAGCCGGGCCGAGTCTGCCGAAAGCGGCATCAGACCCCGGTGCTGCTTCACAACGTTATTATAACTATCGCCCAGAAAAAACCATCCCTGTTTGCCCACCACCACTTTTTCGGGCAGGGGCGACTGTTTCAGGCCCCACAATTGCCAGCGACTATACACGTAGAACAGTGCATTCCGAAACCCAAAGTTCTCTTTATAATACGGGTCGAACTGTTTCACAAAACTCCTCACATGCGGAAAATGCAATTCAGGCCGCTTGTTCTGCTTGTTTTCGGTACTCTGAAACCGCCCCGAAAACCCGGAAACCTGGTCGAGCGTGGGGAGCAGGAGTAGGGCAGCAAAACCAAAAGCCAGAATGCGGAAACGGAGATTGTTCATGGGTATATGTAGCGTGGATTTGTAATCCGCGAGTCGCGAAGCGACTAAGTAATTGATTATGCGTTGTTTAGCAGGTTCTCGACTCGCGGATTACAAATCCGCGACACAGTTAAAACCGGAAATAAATGAACGGATTGTAGGTATCGGCGGCTAAGTACATGACTGCCATGACGAACAACCCAAACAGCACAAGCGAATAAGCCAGTTCGCGGGGGCCGGGGGCCGGGAGTTTTTGCCAGACCCGCTGAAACCGATGATAGACCGGCGTGACCAAAACAAATGCCAGGATCAGCGACACAACCACCTCGGTACTCAGGAAAAACGAAGGCGGGTAAGCAACGGATGCCCCCTCTACACCCAAACCGATCATTTTGCCAAGATACGCCACCGCGCTGCTCAGGTCCGTTGCCCGGAAGAAAACCCAGCCTACCAGCACCACCAACAGGGTGTAAACGTGGCCAACAAAGGCCGGGGCGCGGTCGAGCCAACGACCTGCGCCCGCCCGCTCGATGAGCAGGAAAACGCCGTGGAACAAGCCCCAGACAATGAAATTAAGGCTTGCCCCGTGCCACAAACCCGTCACAAAAAACACAATCAGCAGGTTGCGGTACGTTTTGAACTCGCTGCCCCGGTTGCCGCCCAGCGGATTATAGACGTAGTCGCGGAACCAGCTTGAGAGCGAAATATGCCAGCGTCGCCAGAAATCCTGCATCGAGCGGGCAATGTAAGGGTAATTGAAGTTCTCCTTAAAATCGAACCCAACCATTTTGCCCAGGCCAATGGCCATGTCGGAATAGCCCGAAAAGTCGAAGTAAATCTGGAAGGAGTAGGCTATGATACCGAGCCAGGCCGTCGGGGTATTGATGTCGGTTAGGCGGGCGTTGAAAATCTGGTCGGCGAGAGAGGCAAAGGTGTTGGCCAGCAGCACTTTCTTGGCCAAACCGATAATGAACCGCTCGGCACCCAGGCCAAACTTTTCGATGGTCACGTGCCGCTCGGCGAGTTCGGGGGCAATGTCGGCGTAGCGCACGATTGGTCCGGCAATCTGGTGCGGAAACATGGCTACGTAAGTGCCGTAATTAATGAAACTTTTATTGGCCCGAATGCGCCCCCAGTAGATGTCGAGGGTGTAAGAGATGCCCTGAAACGTGTAAAAACTAATGCCGATGGGCAACGCAATGGCTGCCAGTTGCATCGAATCGGCAAGGGGCAGGCTAAACGCTTCGGCAAATCCCCGCGCCGAATCGACAGCGAAGTTGCTGTACTTATAATAAAACAGCAGCGACAGACTCCCTATCAGCGACAGCCAAAGGCCGACCCGGCGTTGGCCGTTTTCGATGAGCCGCCCCGCCACGAAATTGATTCCTGCCGAGAGCAGCAACACCGCCACAACGGGGCCTTCGCCCCAGGCATAGAACACCAGACTGGCTCCGAACAGAAACGCATTTTTCCACGTCATGCTCCGGTGGCCCGTGCTGGTTTGGGGCGCGGGCAACAAGTAATAGATAAACAGGAAGATTGGTAAGTATAGAAAAAGAAAGATGGGAGAACTAAACAGCATAGCAAAGGCTCAAAATAACAACGGATAGTAAAGGTAGCATTTTGTTTAATGGGTGGTCATTCTGAGCAGGTTAACGTATGCAACGGTATCGTTTTGCTAAGGTGTTGCGAATCTGCCATTGATTTATTAATAAAGAATTGTTGATGCCTTCAGTTAACCTTATGCGTGTTTTTGTCAGGTAATTAACTAGTAAACAGGGAAACAATCAGCCACGACGATCTGATTACATGATTCTATACATATAGGTTTGGCGCAGTTTTTGTCAGAACGGTAATACAATCATTTTTACTTACCATTTCTGTACACTATGTTGTCAATCAGAAACTTGGCGAACCTTCGAAAAGGGTATCGGGCCACGTTAATTCTGGCTGTGCTGTTAGTAAACCAAACGGCTTATAGCCAGTCGGGTTCGGTGAACTGTCCGCCTGCCAGTTGCTTATCAGTATCCACAAAAAATCTGATTACCAGCCCATCCAACGGGATGATTCCATTGCCTGCTCCCCGGTTTATGCCTGAGAGCGGCCGGTTGCCCTATAGCACTGATATTGGGTTGATTGTGGATAAAACTACGGCTGTCCGGGTAGTAGAATATTCGACAGATAATGGCCAGAACTGGATTTCAGGCACCTCGTTTCCGTTGTTGAAACAAGGGGTTATGCTGGCCCGAACCCGCGAAGGTAACCGCACGTCGGCCATTTCATCAACCACTTTCGACATCTATTACAGGCGAATGTTTGTGCTGGGAAACAGCATTATGGTTAATTCTCCGGTGCCGGGTCTGGGCTGGTATAATAACAACGGTATGGCCGCTTCGTCGCTGCAAAACGATTTTGTTCATATCCTGCAACGAAACATGTTGGCCCTGAACCCCCAATTTGACATGAAATTGATTGCGGGCGGTGGCTTTGAGCGCACCTTCTGGAC
>JAJAYX010000192.1 GCA_026785985.1 Rudanella sp.
CCCCAACGGAGATTCAGAAAGCAGCGCTGACCGATTTTGTGGGGGCCGTAACCGACGGGCTATACGGGGCCGTGGTGTTCGACTTCAAAAGCCCCCACGACGGGGTGGAAGCCAAAAAATCGTGGTTCTTTTTCGATGAGGAATACGTTTGTCTCGGCACCGATATTCGCTCGACCCCCGATCTGCCGGTCGTTACCACCATCAACCAGGTGTTGATGCGGAGCGAGGTGCGGGTGATGCAGAACGGCACCCAACAGACTGTCCCGACGGGTCGCCGAACCCTCGACAGGGTGAAATGGGTACACCACGATAAAATCGGCTATATATTCCCCGAACCGACCACCATCAACCTGTCTGATCGAGTCGAAACCGGGCGTTGGTCAGCCATCACCGACCAGAAAAACATCAGCACTGAGTTGGTCAGTGAGAACGTGTTTGGGTTGTGGTTCGATCACGGTAACAAACCAACGAAGGGGTCGTATCAATATATTGTGGTGCCCGACGTGTCGGAGCAGCAACTGATGGCGACCGGAGCCACCAATCGCTCCATCGATATTCTGTCTAATACATCTGACATACAGGCAGTTAAGAATCATAAATTAGGCATCACCCAACTGGCTTTTTATAAGGCGGGGGCCATCGATATCGGGCAAGGCGTAAGCGTGCGTATGGACAATCCCGGCATGGCGATGTTGAAAATGCAGGGGGGCAAACTCACTGAGTTAACCGTGGCCGACCCGTCGCGGAAATTGAGCCAGATTTCGGTTTCCGTAACGGGCAAGTACCCCTCCAGAGGAGAAAATTACCGTGCCGTGGTCGATGAAGCCAAAAACAGTACCCTGTTTATCGTGGAGGTACCCCAGGGCGTTTATCTGGGTAAAAGCGTTGTGCTAAACCGCCGGTAAAAAACCAATCATCAATTAATCCGGCTCATTACCTAAATTTACTATTCTTTCGCAAAATAAGTTTATCTGAAAAAACTGTACTTGCCGTTTCCTGATGAACTGGACGTTTTTAGGTTCGTTGTTGCTCGCCCTGTTGCTGCCTGATTGGGCGGTTGGTCAGGAACTGATGCCCAACGGAGGGTTTGAATTATTTGACAATTGCCCCCGGCAAGACAACCTTCTTTCAGAAGCTACGTTCTGGTATAACCCCAACAAAGCAACGCCCGATTTTTATCACTACTGCTTTCCAACGGCTCAGATCGAGTTACCCCCACATACCGGGCAGGGGTTAGCCCGCTTATTCATGGATTCCGGTTGGGCAGAGTACCTGGCGAGTCCGCTCAAACAGCCGCTCGAAGCGGGTGAGGCTTATCAGTTCGAGATGTATGTAAGCTCGGCCACGCCCAACCGGTATCCAGCCGGTTCATTTGGTGCCTATTTCTCCAATCAGCCCCAGATCACGACAACCCAGAAAGACCTGCTCATTACGAGCGAGAAACCACAGGTGATCGACAATAGCCCGCAGCGACTCACGAAACGGTTTCAGTGGGAGAAAGTGGGGGGCTGTTACACGGCAAAAGGCGGTGAACGCTACGTGACCATTGGAAACTTTGTTGAACTACCCGTTACCCTCGGCTATTATTACCTCTTCATCGACGATGTGTCGGTGTTGCCCATTCGGCTTGACCTGGGGAAGGATACCACCCTGTGTGGCCGGAAAAGCACCTATCGGCTCAACCCAAAGACACCCGGAGCCATCCGTTATAAATGGAACACGGGTAGTACCGAACCAACACTACTGGTGTCGAAACGGGGCAAATACTGGGTTGAAGTGGTCACTCCCTGCAAGGTGCTGCGCGACACAATCACGATCAACTACCAACTCGATTTTAGCCTGGGACCAGACACCACGCTCTGCGATGAGAAACCACTTACCCTGCACGTGGCAGAATCCGGGATCTATCGGTGGCAGGATGGCACTCAAAAAAATACCTATCCGGTGCGCCGGGCCGGACTTTATACGGTGCAGGTGACTGATGCGAACTGCACCGCTCGCGACAGCATCAACGTGCGGTATGTGTTGTCGCCCCGGCTCGAGTTGGGGCCTGATAAACAACTGTGTGGTGCCGAAACGTTTACGATAATGCCGACAGTTGCCGAGGGTGTTTTCCGGTGGCTCGATTCATTTGCCGAAACCGAGCGAACCGTGAATACCTCCGGCGTGTTTCGGGCATCGGTCACGAATGATTGCGCCACGCTAAAGGATTCGGTAACTATTGACTACAGCGGTTGCGGATGCCGGGTGGAGGCTCCTGATGCCTTCTCGCCCAATACCGACGGCATAAATGATGTGTTTGAACCCTTCGCCTGTGGCGACATTACGTTTACGTCGATGTCGGTATATAATCGGTGGGGCGAACTTATTTTTCAGACCACCAGCCCGCCTTTTGCCTGGGATGGCCGCTATAAAAGCGAACGCTGCCCCACGGCGGTCTATAACTGGAAAATCGACTATACGCTCAAACAACCCGGCAGACCACCCCTCTCCAAAACAAAGCAAAGCCGACTGGTTCTTGTTTATTGAATGGGTCACACTATCAATCTGCCCCAGCTAATAACTAAACGTAACAAATTGCGGAGCATCCTGCCCATACCAGCCGTTTAGCGTTGTTTTGTTGGCTGAACCTGCCTTCCGATCAACTGAAAAAGCCCGTAGAAAATAAAGACGATTGTCAGCCCAAACGAAAACCATTTGGCCAGTTTAAACAGCTCACACAGCACCGCCACGCCTATTGACTCATCGGGATAGGTTTGGAGCATGGTGACGATGGTTGCGTTTTCGAGGTAGTCGAAAATAAGGCTTGCAAAGGGAAGCAGCATGACCCAGGCAAACGGTTTGTAGGGCTTATTGCGGAACAGCATTGTCAGGACTACGGCTAGAAGAAAGCTATACACGATGGGGTAGATCAGGTCGGTAGTGAGTTCGGTTCGGGTATAATAAGCACGGGCTTCGGGGCCATAGTTGGCAACCATTTGCCGGGTCCGGTTGGGGTTAAAACCAAATGTCAGGTCGATGGGGCCAACGGGTTTGCCCGCCAGTTGATTGATGGTTGTTTCGGCTTGTTTAAACCAATAGGCCGGGAAACTCACGTAGATAACTAACAGAAAAACAAGCGTTTTCCAATTGGCAATGCGGTCAGGGAATCGAATAAGAGTCGTCATGGTTTGGGGAGTTTAGAGAATGAGTAAGTATGGTAATTGGATTAATTCCAATTGATCTGGAACACAGTCCAGCCGTTTGGTTCGGTTTTGAGGGAGAACGAGAAGCCGTGGTTGAGGAGAATTTCACGGGTAAGGGTTAGGCCAATACCCTGCCCGTCGCGCTTGGTGCTGTAGAACGGGTCGAATAAGTTGGCTGCTACGTTGTCGGTGATGGGTTGGCCGTTGTTGCGGATAAGTAGTTCGCGGTTGGTCAGAACAAGTTCTACGGTTTGCCCCACCTGGCAGGATTCCAGCGCATTTTTCACAATATTGACCAGAACCTGCTCCATTTGCCCAACGTCAATCAGTTGATTTACAGGCAAATCGGGCAGGCTCGAGGTCAGTGAAATACCCCGATCTTTGGCTTGAGGCTGCATGAGTTGCACCACTGTTTGCACCAGATTAGCCACATTGGCGGGGGCGAGGTTTGGCGCGGGAAGCCGGACGACATCGGCAAACCGGCGCATGAACTGGTTAAGCCGGTCATTGCGCTCAATAGCCACGCGAACGGCCTGTTGCACATCGGCATCGGCCACGTCTGGCTCGGCGATGTGCAGAATGGAGTTGACGGCCCCGATGGAGTTGTTGACCTCGTGGGCCATCATTCGGATAACCTTGCCATACGCCTTTTTTTCGGTCTCGATAATCTCGGCGGTCCACTCCTCGATAAACAGAAACTGCCGCCGAAACCCCCGGTCAATAAACTGCCCCCGAAGCACCCGGTATGTTTCAATCCCGGCCAATTTTACGGTATGAGGCTGATCGGGTGGGAGTGTGCTGAGTTGCGCCAACAGGGGATGAGCAATGGCCGACAGGGGCTTTTGGAGCAGGTCGGCATCGGGCAACCGCAGCCACTGCCGCGCTTTGGGGTTCAGGGCCGACACCCGCTCATCGAAATCAAGAATTAAAAGGGCGATGGGTGCGGCTTCGATTAGTTTATCCAGGAAAAACTGCTGTTCGGCCTGCCGGGTGCGCTCGGTGCGGAGTTGGTCAATCATCAGGTTGTACACCCGAATCAGTTCGTCCACTTCCCGGTTTCCAGTCGGCACAAATTTGATTGTAAAGTCCTTATCCTGAATGGCTTCGATGCCCGACGAGATGAATGTTGATGGTTGCCGGAACGAGCGGTAAATCCGCTGGGCAGCATACAGCGACAAGGCAATGAGTACTTCCGAACCAATAAACCACGGCTTATTTTCCTTGAGTAACTGGAAAGTAAGGCCAACCAGCATCGCATGAAGGCCGAGGATATAGAGGAGGTATCGGGTCTGAAATTTCATGGGCAAAGGTTACGCCTATTTTTGTATATTGTCGATTGATTGACTCGTTACAGCCATGAACCGTCGTTTATTCCTGAGCCAGGCCGCCATCGGAACGGGTGCCGTGTTGAGTACCCCTGCTTCTTCGTTTAATATCCCTGGTGCAGACCGTAAACTGGGCATTGCGCTGGTGGGGCTGGGAACGTACAGCACGCTTCAGTTGGGCCCTGCCCTGCAACAAACCGAGCATTGCCAGTTAGCAGGCATTGTGACGGGTACCCCCTCGAAGGCACAGGAATGGATGCAGAAATATAACATTCCAAAAGAAAATGTATACGATTACCAACGTTTCGACCTAATTGCCGACAACCCGGCTATTGACATTGTGTATGTGGTGCTGCCCAATTCGATGCATGCCGAGTATGTGATTCGGGCGGCTAAAGCGGGCAAGCATGTGATTTGCGAGAAACCAATGGGCCTCAATGTGCGTGAGTGCGAACAGATGATTCAGGCCTGTCGGAAGGCAGGTGTCAAACTGTCGGTTGGGTATCGGCTTTATTTTGAACCTCATCACCTGGAAGTACGCCGACTGGCACAGTCGAAGGAATTGGGTACCATAAAACTGATGGAAACGGCACTTGGATTCTCCATGGCCTATCCCAAATCGTGGCGACTCAATAAGCAAATGGGTGGGGGCGGAGCCATTATGGATTTGGGGGTGTATGCGATACAGGGCGCCCGCCGAACCATTGGCGAAGATCCTGTGGCGGTGACGGCCCAGGGCTTTGTTCGGGATAAAGTGGTGTTTAAAGACATTTACGAAAGTATGTTTTTCCAAATGGAGTTCCCCGGCGGTGCATTGTCCAGTTCATCTACAACCTATACCTCCTACGTGGATCGGCTC
>JAJAYX010000193.1 GCA_026785985.1 Rudanella sp.
GCCGTGGCGAAGGCACCGGCTCAGACTCTGGCAGAGTCGATGCTGCAAATGGCCCTGTCGGCGCAGGCACTCGACCCGTCGGCTTCGCATAAACTGCTGGCAATTCTTGTGGATCGGCAGGGCGAAATGCCGTTGATGCGTGATGCGGTGCTAAGTAGTCTTCAGGATGGCGAAATGGCCTTTTTGATGCAACTCTGGGCGGCTCCCACCTGGCAAACCCGCGAACCGTCGAAGGAGATTTTTGTGGAGATGCTGGCTTCGGCCATTGTTCGCAAACGCAACCCCGACGAACTGAGTAAACTGTTCGCTATGCTCAACGATACCAAAAGTCCGCTGGCGTGGCGCACGAAAGCCGTTCTCGGTGGCCTCGCCATTGGCGGCAGTGCGAGCAAACAGAAACCCATTAAACTCGCAGCGGTCCCCCGACTATTGACCCAACAGAACGGCCTGGTCGAGGCCTCCCGGTTGGCCATGCTGACCTCCCTTTTTGAGTGGCCGGGCCATACGGTTGAGCAGGGCGCACTGGCGAAAAAGAACGTGTTGAGCGATGAAGACCAGAAACTGTTTGCCAATGGGCGGCAACTGTACCTAAGTACCTGTTCGGGTTGTCATGGTACAGACGGTATCGGCGTAACCCGTTTTGCGCCCCCGCTGATTGGTTCTGAATGGGTGCTGGGCGACGGTAAACGGCTGGCTCTGATTTTGTTACATGGTATGGAAGGGCCGGTCGATGTGGCCGGAAAAGTCTATAACAAGCCGGATATTCTGCCCGTGATGCCCGCCCATTCAACAATGGACGATGCCTCGATAACGGCCATTCTGACCTATATCCGCAACGAATGGGGTAATCAGGCGGGGCCGATTCCCCGACGCACGGTGGGCATGACCCGCATCATGGCCCAGGGTCGGGTGGCTCCGTGGACAGCTAAAGAGTTGAACAAATATGTGGCCGACACTCAGGCCAAAGAGGGAGCCGGGAGCGACCAATTGCCCAAACAGACTAAACCTAACGACCGATAATCAGATGGATCGACGCACGTTTATACAGCGAACTTCGGTGGGGGCAATGGCCCTGTCGATGCCCACTCTGCCGGATTTATTCAAGGAAATGGGCATGGGCGTGGTGGTGCATTCCTACGGTAGCCGCTGGAATTCAAAGACCCCAAGCACCAAATACCCCGGCTTTGCCAACGCCATCGACCTGCTCGACCATTGCCACAAGATTGGCTCCGGGGGCGTTCAGGTGGTGGTGAACCGCTGGACGGATGACTTTGCCAAATCGGTGCGCGACCGGCGCGAGAAATTGGGGATGTACCTCGAAGGCTCCATCAGTATGCCCAAAAAACCGGAGGACGTACCGGCCTTTGAGCAGGACGTGATCCGGGCCAAAGAAGCCGGGGCGCGGGTGCTGCGGTCTGTTTGCTCCAATGGTCGGCGGTATGAGAATCTGCACTCGGCGGCTGAGTTTGCCACCATGCAGAAAAACGCGATGACTTCGATGAAACTGGCCGAACCGGTGCTTCGTAAGCAGGGCGTTAAACTGGCTCTCGAAAACCACAAAGACTGGCGGTCGAAGGAACTGGCGGCTATGATGAAAGAAATCAGCAGCGAATGGATTGGTGTGACCCTCGATTTCGGCAACAACATGGCCCTGATGGAAGACCCGATGGACGTGGTGCAGACGCTGGCTCCGTTTGTGGTTAGTACGCACGTGAAAGACATGGGTCTGGAAGCCTATGCCGATGGTTTTTTGCTGTCGGAGGTGCCGCTCGGCAAGGGGGTTCTGGACTTGCCGACCATGGTTGCGGTCTGCAAAAAAAGCAACCCCGCCGTCACGTTCAACCTCGAAATGATCACCCGCGACCCGCTCGAAATCCCCTGCCTGAAACAAGACTACTGGGCCACATTCGGCAACGTTCCCGGTGCCGAACTGGCCCACATGCTCCGGCTCGTTCAACAGCAAAAATCGACCGCGCCCCTGCCCCGAACAGCCCAATTGAGCGCGGAAGATAAGTTGGCCGCAGAGGAGCAAAACATTGTGGCCTGCCTGGATTATAGCAAAGGAAGGCTGGGGTTGAAGTAAACAAACAAACATGACTAACGAAAAATTACCCGGTATAAATCAATTCAATTTGAGCGGACGGGCCGCCATCATAACGGGCGGATCCAAAGGACTTGGCCTGGCCATGGCCGCCGGGCTGGCCTCGGCGGGGGCCAATGTGATGCTCGTGAACCGCAACGCCGACGAAGGGGCTGCTGCTGCCGAACAACTGAGCATTGACTTTGGCATTGAGGCCATTTCGTTTGCCGCCGACATCACCGATCAGGCCCAAACCGAAGCGATGGTGCAGGCGGCTATGACCGCTTTTGGCCGGATTGACATTCTCATTAACAGTGCCGGGATCAATATTCGCGGGCCTATCGACGAAGTAACACCCGACGATTTCCGGCAGGTGATGGACGTGAATATTAACGGCACCTGGTTGTGTTGCCGGGCCGTAACGCCCATCATGAAACAGGCGGGCGGTGGTAAAATTATCAACCTGGCCAGCACTCTCGGTTTGGTCGGGTTGGCCAACCGAACGCCCTACACGGCCAGCAAAGGAGCTGTTGTGCAAATGACCCGCGGATTGGGACTTGAGTTGGCCCCGTTCAACATCAACGTCAATGCCATTTGCCCCGGCCCGTTCCTGACCGAAATGAACCTGTCTATTGCCCACACCGACGAAGCCAAAAACTTTGTTGTCGGAGCCACGGCCCTCGGTCGCTGGGCCGAGTTGCGCGAGATTCAGGGAGCGGCCATTTTTCTGGCCAGCGATGCCGCCACCTACATGGTTGGCTCCATGCTCACCGTCGATGGTGGCTGGACAGCGCGGTAGGGGTGTGGTTTGTTTGTGTCTCCCGAATAAATTCGGGGGTTTGGCCGGAGAAAACATCGTTTCGCTCAATGCACCAAAAGCGAACTATCTGCGGCTGAAACTGAACGAAGGTCTCGACAGTGAAGACATTCCGTGGTCTATGAAGCAGTTGAAAATGTTTGGTATGAATTAGGTCAGTTTAGCCCCAACGGGCTGTCATCATTAACCGGGGGCATCGCCTTCGGATTCACAAAATGGAAAATAACAACCCTTCGCGTCGTCAGTTCCTGGGAACCACGGCGGCCTTTGTCTCAGGCGCGGTTCTGAGCAGTACGAAAATCTTTGGGATGCCCGCCCTCGTCCGCAGTCTGGGTGAATCGGGTTCGCTGATCAACGGCGTTCAGATTGGCACAATCACCTATTCGTTCCGGGATATGCCCGACCAAAGTGCCGAAGCGACGCTCAAATACGTGTTAGACAGCGGCATTAGCGCCATCGAACTTATGGGCGACCCGGCGGAATCGTTTGCCGGAAAACCTAAAAATTCGGTTGACATGCGGTCGATTTCCCCCCTGATGCGGAAGCGGAATCAGAAACAGGAACTCACCGTCGACGAACTGAAAACGCTAACCGAGGCCGATGCCCAAATGAAAGCCTACAACGCGGAAGTGACCAAATGGCGGATCAACGCGCCGATGGCTTCATTCGGGAAAGTGCGCAAAATGTATGAGCAGGCCGGGGTGAAAATCTATGGTTTTAAGCCCAATGCCTTCGGCAAAGACAGCTCCGACGCGGATGTTGACTACGGAATGCGGGCGGCTAAGGCTCTGGGGGCCAATCAGGTAACCGTTGAACACCCCGCCGACGATGCCCAAACCCTCCGTTTGGGAACAATGGCGCAGAAGCACGGCATCCGAATGGGCTATCACGGTCACGAGCAACAAACGCCCACGTTTTGGGACACGGCGTTGGCGCAGTCGCCGGGCAATGCCATGAACTTCGATTTGGGGCATTATGTGGCAGCGGGTCAACCCGACCCACTGGCGTTGATTAAGCAAAAGCACGACCGCATTAGCAGTATGCACATTAAAGACCGGCAGAACCCGGCCAATGGAAAAGGCAACCTACCCTGGGGGCAGGGCAACACGCCACTGACCGAGGTGCTGTCGCTGATGCGTACTCAGAAATACACGTTCCCGGCAGCGGTGGAACTGGAATACAAAGTTCCTGAAGGCTCAAACTCCGTTGCCGAGGTGAAAAAATGCCTTGACTATTGCCGGAAAATATTGAGTTGACCGGCAAGCTTATACGCTCATTTCGCCACACATCGGCTCGCCCAATCGTTTGATAAGGCGGGCCGAATTTGTTTCCTGACCCAGCAAAAACATCAGTTTCGTGATGGCGGCTTCGGTGGTGATGTCGGTGCCGCTCACCACCCCAATTTCCTGCAAACGGGTGCTGGTTTGGTATTGCCCCTGCGTGACGCGGCCCCCCTCGCACTGCGACACGTTGAACAGTACAACGCCCCGATCAATGGCGTTTTTGAGGGCTTCCGAAAACCAAAGCGCGGTGGGTGCATTACCCGCCCCGAAGGTTTCCAGCACCACGCCCCGCAATCCCGGCATGGTCAGAATGGCCCGCACCACGGGTTCAGTGATGCCCGGAAACAGTTTCAGAATGGCCACGTTCGGGTTCATTGCCGTGTGAACAGTTAGTTCATTGTCAGGTTCATAGGGGCGGATAAACGGGCGGTTATACTCAATCCGAACGCCTGCCATTGCGAGGTGAGGGTAGTTTTCGGAGTGAAATGCATTGAAGTGGACGCTCTCCTGTTTGCTGGAGCGGTTTCCCCGCAGCAGCACCGAATTAAAATAGACACTCACTTCCGGCACCACCGGCTGTCCGTTTTCCTGGGCGGCCGCAATCTCTAAAGCCGTAATAAAATTTTCGCGGGCATCGGTGCGGGCCACGCCAATGGGGAGTTGCGCCCCGGTTAAAATCACGGGTTTGTGCAGGTTGCAGAGCATGAAACTGAGGGCCGAAGCGGTGTAGGCCATCGTGTCGGTGCCGTGCAGAATCACGAAACTGTCGTAAGTGGCATAATGCCGGTGGATGATCTGCGCCAACTCCGCCCAGACCGTTGGGTTCATATTCGACGAGTCGATAACATCGGATAGGGTGACGAGGTCGATCTCAAAATCGAGCCGGTGAATTTCGGGCACCCGGTCGAGGACCTGTTCAAAATTGAAGGGGATGAGCTGCCCCGTCGTGCGGTCATACACCATGCCCAGTGTGCCACCCGTGTAGATTACCAGTACCGACACGCGGGGTTTGTGGGGCAGGGCGGGATTAATTCGGATCATGAAACGGGGAGCGTTCATCGTCGGAAGCGAGGTAGTATTTCTTCCAGCCGTAATAGAGTTCAGTATTGTGCATAGACTGGATGAAGGGCTGTACTGATGCACTGCGTACCGAGAATAACCGACATACAAAATGTATTGTTCCTTGTCTCTTTTGTGAAATATAATAGTTACTAAAACCGATTATTCTATTTAAATGATAGTTTTTATATATTTAACTGATCTACTCTATTCTACCGTGCCAACATAGCTACTATTGTTGTTTTCAATGCACGTACCCAAAAAATAATTTTGATACTTACTTCAATATTTCAAGCCAAAAAGTAGCCACTTGGCCTGTTTGGGACATGTTTTCGTATGAAAGCAACTAATTTCATACGTCTCTTGATATGTTTTAACTTAAGTATTTATGGCCAATCATTTAATGGCATTGAATTTGATAGGCTCCATTGAGGCAACGGAACTAACCGTTCCGGTTCCTTCAACTCTTTGGAGCTATGAACAACAACTATTCACAATCACGTCAGACAAGACGTAGAATCCTCACTACTGTCAGTTTATATTGGTTTGTATTCGGAATGATGATGGTACTGGCATCAGGCGCGCAGGCGCAGATATCCGGCACCGTCTTCCGCGACTATAACGCCAACGGCACCCGTCAGATTACCGGCTTAGTTATCGAGCAAGGCGTTTTGGGCGTTACGGTGCGGGTTTTCAACGCGGCTGGTACGCAACTGGCGAGTGTAACCACTGTAGCCGCCGGTACCTACTCCATCCCTGTTGGGACTGTTCCGGCCAATACGCCTGTGCGGATCGAATTTTCGGGATTTCCGGCTGGCACATTCGTTTCCAAGAACGGAGCCGATAATGGTACGGCCACGCAGTTTGCAACGGCTCCAGCTACGGCGGTGGACCTGGGTATTTTGTCGCAAACCGACTTGAATCAGTACGTTGGTACCCACCTCTATACCTCCTGCTATGTTAATGGCGACCCAACCGTAAGCGGCTCACAGGCGGCTGCCGAGCCGGGGATTATTCAGATGGGGTATTATAACTTCGATAAAAAAGTAAATACCAACCTCGATAAAGTCGGTGCCATTTGGGGACTGGCTTATTCGCAAACCAGAAACAGACTTTATAGCGCGGCCGTGGTTCGGCGACACGCCGGTTTCGGGCCGGGGGGCATCGGGGCTATCTATGTACAAAACCCCGATCAGCCCGCATCCGTTGCGACCTTAACGACCCTCAGCGCGGGAACATTGACCAACAGCAATCGGGGTCTTACTTCCGTTACGACCCTCAACGGCCCTAATACTGATGTAGCAGGTTTTGCTGGTATAGGCAAGCAGGGCCTGGGCGATATTGACCTTTCGTCCGATGAGAATACGCTCTACGTCGTTAACCTCAGCGACCGGCAACTATACCGGGTTGGCCTGAATGCAGCCGGTACGGCCACGGGCGCGGCCACGGCCATTGCGTTGGCACCCTGGCTGAGTGCGGGCTGCACGGGCAGCATAACCCGGCCCTGGGGAATCAAGGTGGTAAGCGTGGGCGGCAGTGACCGGGTGTATGTAGGTGTAGTCTGCGATGCCAGTACGTCGGCTACCGTAACTGACCTGCGGGCGCGGGTATATGAGTACAACGTGGGTACGTCGGCCTGGCACACAACGGCGATTATCGACTTCTCACTGAATTATAACCGCCAGCAACCCGGTGGGAACAACCCCTACGGTGCTACCTTCAAATGGAAGCCCTGGACGGATATCTATGCCACCATGAAAGGTACCTATAACACGATGACGCAGGTAGGGGGTTACGATGAAAACACCGGAGCCGGGGGCGGAAACTACGCCCAACCGATTCTGTCC
>JAJAYX010000194.1 GCA_026785985.1 Rudanella sp.
CCAGAGGTAGGTTACTTTTTCCTGATGTTGTTGGCAATAAAGAAGTAGATTTTCAGAAAGGGCTAATTCGCTGCCATCGTCCAAAATAATCAACTCGAAATTCTGAAAATCTTGCGCCAGAACAGACTCAATGGCGCGTTTCACTAACTGGATTGGGGTATTGAGAACAGCCATCAAGACACTGACGGTCACGGGCTTGGGCAAACTGCGTTGCTTTTTTGTCACGAAGTGGGGAGGTTTGGTACAGAGAAGGAACGTTTTACGGTAGATTGAACCCCACAAAAATACCGCTTTTTTTACGGTTATCAGCGAGCAATGGAACAGTGGCTGCTTTGCACTCCAACTACTGCTCGCTTTTAAACCAGCTAGTTTCGGCCAACGTGTTTTGGTTCGACTGGTAGTTTACAGGGCCGTTCTGTACCAGGCCAAAAATCGCCCAATCACTAAAAGAAACCCCTCCGTGCAACAATACACGAAGTTTTTGACACAATAGCAGAAGTTTCTGACACAATAGCAGAAGCCTTTTGACCGTGTCGTCCTCAGCTTTGCAACATCGAACCCACCCTGTTCGAAGCTGCTATGAATCTCCTCTGTTTAACCGTCCGCTTCCCGGTCCGATGGCTCTCCATCGGGCCGTTGAGGCTTCTTTACCTGCTGGCCATAGCTCGTTTGGTGGGGTCTTGCCAGGCAGGCTCCGTGAGCAGCACGGAGCAACTACAGGCCGATAACGTCCGCCTGACCAAAACGCTGCACGCCCACCTCAACCGGCGCGACTGGCCCGCCGTTGAGAAGCTATGCGCCGAGACCGTTCGCTACCGAAGCCGCACCACCCGCTTTGCCGACATCGACGAACCGAAAGCCACGTTTCTGGCCCACTACCGAACCACCCTGAACGCCGATCAGCCCGGCTCGCTCCAAATCCGGCAAATGTATCCCGCCGGGGCCTATCATGTCATTATAGAAGGAATTGCCCCCGGTGAACCCCCCGATACCACCCGGCCCGTCTGCCTGATTTACACCATCGAAGACGCGCACAATACCCGGCTATACGCCTATTGACCCTGGTAACTCTTCCGCTGAAACTATGTATGCTTCTCCGCTACTGATCATGTTGCCTTTTTTAGACAAGCGACGCACGATTCAACCCGATCAAATCGTGCGGCTTGAAGCCCAGATCAACTACACCCTTATCTGGTTCCGCGACGGGTCGCACCTGCTGGTGGCCCTGACCCTGAAACGCCTGTTCGACCGGTTGCCCGCCGGGGATTTTCTGCGCCCGCACCGCAAGCACGTCGTTAATCGACGTTGCGTCGAGTCGATTTCGCCGATCAACTACCGCCTGCATCTGTTCACGGGCGAAACGGTGGTTGTGTCGCGCCGAAAATTAGCAGGCGTCCGTCGGCAGATGCGGCAAACGGTATAAGTCATTCTCTGAATAACAATTTATTACTACCTAAAAAAACTAATTAACACCCAATGAACACTATGGCTTCTATTTACAATTTCGTTCCTCCGCTGGCCCGCTTCCTTCGGCTGCTGGCAGGTCTATATCTGCTCGGCTTGTTGGCCGCGCCCGGTGCGATGGCCCAGACCATTCGCTATGTGAAACCTGCCGCTACCGGCACCGGCACGGGGGCTTCGTGGGCCAATGCCAGTGGCAATTTCCAGGCCATGATTACGGCTAGCACGGCCAACGATCAGGTCTGGGTGGCAGCTGGCACCTACAAACCCACTACGACCAATAACCGCAGCATTAGCTTTAGTATGAAGGTCGGCGTCGCCATTTACGGCGGCTTTGTCGGTACCGAGACGTTGCTGAGCCAGCGCCCTGCCATCAGCCTGACCGTTCCGCCCAGCACCACCCTCAGTGCCAACATTGCCAATGACCTGAATAATACCAGTTACAACATTTTCGCCAACGGGCCGGGCCTGACCAACTCCGCCATTCTTGACGGCTTTGTGCTTTCCTTCGCTTTAGCCAACAACAGTGCAACCTATCCGCAATACGCGGGCGGGGCCATTAGTAACAACGGTACGAACAGCGGCAACGTCTGCAGCCCCACCATCCGCAACTGCTGGTTTACCAACAACCTGGCCCTGATTGGCGGGGCCATCTACAACGGTGGGGGCAACTTTGGTAACAGTAGCCCGGTGATCAGCAACTGCCGGTTCGAGAATAATCAGCGGGCATTCGGTAGCAATGTAACACCGTTTGGGGGGCAGTCCGGCGGGGGGGGCATTATGAACGATGCGGCCACTTCGGGCACCAGCAACCCGGTCATCAGCAACTGCCTGTTCAAAAATAACAATGCTCCTATCGGTGGTGGGATTTTCAACAACGCTATTTTCAGTGGGGTAGCCAGCCCAACCATTGTGAACTGCGTGTTTCAGGGCAACACCACCAGCTTGCCGTCGAGTGCGGGGGGGAGTGCCATTTACAACGGGGCCTTTAATTCGAGCACCAGTAACCCGACCATTACTGGCTGCTCGTTTCTGGGCAATACGGCGCTGCTCTATGGCGGGGCGATCGTGAACGCGGCCAGTGGCACGGGCAGTTCGGTCAGCAGCCCCATCCTTACCAACTGTTCGTTTCAGAACAACACGGCCCCGTTGGGAGGGGGTGCGATTTATAACAGCGTTGGGACGGGGGGAACCGCTGCCCCGAAACTCATCAACTGCGTTTCTTTTGGCAACGGTGAAGCCTTTAAAAACAACGCTGTCGCGGCAACGATTACCCTCACCTACAGCCTCTACGAACCCAGTTCGGTAACGGGTACGGGCATCGACACGGGCGGAGCAGGCAACCTGACCACCACCGTCACGCCTTTCCTGAACACCACCAGCAACGAGTTGGGTAACTGCTCACCGGCGGTGAACGCGGGCCTGAACTCGACCCCAAAACTCGTCGGAGTTACCACCGACGTTATTGGCAACCCCCGCATTGCCAACGGTACGGTGGATATGGGAGCCCACGAATCGGTCCTGAACTTAGTGGCAGGTACCATTGACGGGCCGCCGATTGTCCCGTTTCCGCAGGAGTCGGCCAACACCCTCACGAGCCTCACGGCGGCTTCGGCGGCAGCTACGCCCATCGCCCTGAAGTGTCAGCAAAGCTGGGACAATGGCGCGTTCTGGACCGATATTCCCAGCTCGAACGCCCAGAGTATTGCGCTGCCAACGCCCCTCACGACGGATGGAAACGGCAATAAATTGTACCAGTTTCGGCGGATCGTTACCGATGCCTGTAGCCGAACGGCCACTGCAGCCGTTACGGTGAACGTGATTCGGGCCGATGGACGGTTTATCGGGAAAGTGGTTAGTGGCGATGGTATTACCCCCGTTGCGGGCGTAACCATCACCGCCGTCAGAACCACCACCGGGCTGGCCGGTAGCCCCGGTAGCTGGACGTATACCGCCGTAACCGGCCCCGATGGTACCTACGTGATTGCCCCAATTTACTATGGGGTACAGGCAGGAACAACCCCTCCAGCCCTCACGGCGGCTACGTTTACCGTTACGCCCACCTACACCGACCCAAATGCGGCTACTCTGGTACACGTCTTTAACCCAACCACGCAAACCTTCACGCTAAACCAGTTTAACAGCCCCAAAACGTTTGATTTTACTGACCAAACCACCTTCGGCATTAACGGCCAAACCCGGCAGGTTTGCCCCGACTGCATCACCGGATTTTCGGGGCAAACACCCCTGACGGGCAGCGTAACCTGCCCCGTCGATGGCGTGTCGATCCGAACGTTTAGAAGTGGAACCCAGATTAATCTCGCCCAAACCGGCTACCTCGCCCTGCCCAACCCCGCCAACTATGGCCGGTTTGCCGTAGCGGTGAATAACCCCGGTTCCTATTCGCTCACGGCAGCGTTCAACAACCTGATTTTTACGCCGGGTGGGCAAGCCGTCAACGTGGTGAGCAATGTGTATAACGTCAATTTCGACAGTCCTACTTCGCAAACCATCGTCGGGCGCGTGGCGGCTGGTTGTGGAGAAGCCATTGGTTCGGCGGTGCTGGAGTTTACCGATGTGCTGAAAGATGGCAACGGGGCCGACCGCCCGGCCTGTTTTCGCAAGCAGGTAACCACCAGTCCAACAGGTCATTACACAATTGTTCTGCCCCCCCGCAAGTATAAAGTGACGGTAATCAGCCTGACACCCAACGGCAC
>JAJAYX010000195.1 GCA_026785985.1 Rudanella sp.
GCACTATTCCGTTGCTCAGCCGCTCCAAACGGCGGATATCAACTACGACATGAACATTCAGACGGTGTTGTTGTATCCGGCGATTGGGGGCGATATGACAGCCCCCGGCCGGACGTTGAACCCACCCGTTATCGAGGTGAACGCCGACAGCCCACTGGCTCTGGAGTTTGACGACATGACCGGCGACTATCGACCTTATCGCGCCAAACTCGTGCATTGCAATGCCGACTGGCAAAAATCTGTCCTGAACGATATTGAATTTACCTACGAATACAACGACTACCCAATCACTGATTACCAGGTGTCGATTAGCACCAAAGTGCAGTATTATCACTACCGATTCCAGGTGCCGAAAGTGAAACTGCCGGGTAATTATATATTGGTGGTGGTGGACGAGCGCAATCCCCGTCGGCTGATTTTGTCGCGCCGATTTAGTACGTTCCAGAATAAAGTGAATGTGGGGGCAACGGTGCAGTTTTCGAGCAGCCCCGCCCGGCAATTCCGCGACCAGCAAATTGATCTGGTCTTAAACTATCGGGGCTATCAGGTGATTTCGCCCCAGGACGATTTCAAGATCATTATCCGTCAGAACTACCGCGACGACAAGATCATTACCAACCTGAAACCCACTAATGTCCGTGGTTTCGATCAGGTCCTGGAATACCGGTTGTTCGATTTGAGCAACACGATCGGGGGCGGCAACGAATACCGCTTTTTTGATACGAGAACGGTGCTGTCCCGCGCCAACTATGTGGATCGGATTGTGCCGCGGGAAGACAAAACAACAGCCTACATTCAGGTAGACCAACCCCGTAGTATGGGCGGCTATTTTCAGCTTGACGATTTCAACGGCCGCTACATAATTGACCACCGCGAAACGCAAAACGGCAGCATCAGTGCCGATTATATAGAAACCATTTTTACGTTTAAAACCGCCGAAATGCCTGATGGTGAGGTATATGTGAACGGAAGTTTCAACAGTTGGCGTTTCGATGACCGCAACCGCATGACCTACGATCCCGGTTTAGGGGCGTATCGGGCTGCTATTATGCTCAAACAGGGTGTGTATAATTACGATTACGCTGTGGCCCGCCAAAGTCCGCAACCCCTTGTCGATGAGTCGTTATTGGAAGGAAATTTCTCCCAAACCGAAAACGACTACGAGGTTTTCGTGTACCACCGCCCCCCCCGCTGGCCGCGCCGATCAATTGGTATCCTACCAGAAAGTCGGGTTTGGGAAGAGGAGATAATGTATGGTTGATTTCGCTATCTTTACGAGTAAACTGGCATAATTATGACCCTAAGTATTGCAAACATACCCGAAGAGCAGCGGACAACCGTTGAGTTTGTCAATTACCAGATGGATGATGATCAATTCTATGCCTTTTGTCGTCAGAATGACCATCTTAAGTTTGAGCGAAACGCCGACGGAACCATCGTAGCCATGCCCAACACCGGCGGAAAAACTGGAAATAGAAACACAAAAATCACGTCTCGTCTCGATATTTGGTCAGAGACAGCCGGTGGTTTAGCTTTTGATTCGTCAACCGCCTTTAAACTCCCCAATGGAGCCACTCGTTCACCGGATGCTTCCTGGATCAGCGATGCCCGCTGGAACCAACTCACCGATGAAGATCAGGAGAAATTTCCGCCGTTGGCACCAGAGTTTGTTGTAGAACTTATGTCTAAGTCGGACTCGCTGAACAGTGCAAAGGAAAAAATGGAAGAATATATGTCAAACGGTGTTCTGCTGGGCTGGCTTATCGACATAAAACGGCAGGAAGTACTCATCTACCATGTTGACGGGGCTGTCAGCAAACATACACAGTTCGACCAACCGATTTCTGGCGAAGCCGTGTTACCGGGCTTTTCGTTTGATTTGCGATTGTTGATGAGGTAAGTATGGTGGCTAAACTGACCACCATACTTACCTCGTCTTTTACGCGCTGTGCAGGAACTCCATAATGTCGCCGTCCTGCACGACGTATTCTTTGCCTTCGACCCCCATTTTACCGGCCTCCCGAACCGCTACTTCTGTTTTGAACTGGGCAAAATCGGTCAGTTTCATCACCTGGGCACGAATAAACTTGCGCTCGAAGTCGGAGTGAATCACGCCCGCTGCCTGCGGTGCTTTCCAACCCCGGTGAATAGTCCAGGCGCGCACCTCTTTCACCCCCGCCGTGAAATACGTAATCAGGCCCAGTAATCGGTACGACGATTTAATTAGTTTGCTCAGGCCGGATTCTGTCAGGCCATATTCGCCAAGAAACAGTTCGCGCTCGTCGGGGTCTTCCATCTCGGAGATCTGCGATTCGATCCCTGCCGAAATGATAATTACTTCGGCACCTTCGCCCGCAACAGACGCTTTCAGTTTATCGGAATATTGGTTACCATCGGGCAACGAGCCTTCGTCCACATTGGCCACGTAGATTACGGGCTTCACCGTCATCAGGGAAATGTCGCCAATGGCGGCTTCGCGTTCTTCGGGCGAGACCTGCACAGTGCGGGCGCTTTGTCCTGCTTCGAGGGCGGCTTTGTATAATTTCAGGGTGTCGAGTTCAGCTTTGGCCTTGGCATCACCCACGCGGGCGGCCTTGTCGATGCGCTGCATTTTTTTCTCGACTGAATCCAAATCTTTTAACTGCAACTCTGCGTCGATGATCTCTTTGTCGAAAACGGGATCAACGCGACCTTCGACGTGAACGATATTCTCGTCTTCGAAACACCTGACAACGTGAACGATAGCATCCACCTCGCGGATGTTGGCCAGAAACTTGTTGCCCAGACCCGCGCCCGTGCTGGCTCCTTTCACCAGACCGGCAATGTCCACAAACTCAATAATGGTTGGCACCACCTTCTGGGGTTTCACCAGACCTTCGAGCGTATCGAGCCGTTCGTCGGGTACCGTCACCACGCCCACGTTGGGTTCGATAGTGCAGAACGGATAATTGGCGGCTTCGGCTTTGCCGCTCGAAATAGCATTAAATAAGGTTGACTTGCCCACGTTTGGCAAGCCCACGATTCCACATTGAAGACCCATACGATGAATGATTGAGTGATTGAGCGACGCTCAATCACTCAATATTTTTTCTGCAAAACTACAACAAAAAAGCCTCCGGCACAGTGCCGGAGGCTTTGGGTTTAGGAATGGTCAGACTGGAAAACAACTTTGGAGCCGCGCGTAAACCTGTTGGATACCGGCTGTTCACGGAAAACTAGTGAGTTCGGTGCCCAACTCGCTGACCCCATCACGGTGGGTGAATTGAGAAAAATCAACTTCGGGCATCAGGTCAGTTTTGACGTGTTCAATGGCTTCGTGAAGCGCGTCGGTGAACTTGTCGAAATCCTCCTTGTATAAGAACATTTTGTGTTTTTCGTAGGTAAACCCCTCCCCCTGTGGGTGTCGGCGACTCTCGGTAATAGTCAGGTAGAAATCGTTACCGCGTGTTGACTTCACATCGAAAAAATAGGTGCGCTTGCCCGCCCGCACACGCTTGGAATAAATGGTTTCCCTGTCTCTTTCGTCCACAATCAGTGAGGTTTAAGCAATTGCCTTGAACGCCAAAGTAAGCGCAATAGTATTAGGAAGAAAAGAAACGCATTAACAATTTTTTTTGATCTCATGCAGCCCATTCAATCAATAAAATGCCATACAGTATACGACAGGACATTATCGAGTTGGCTGGCACTGGTTTTGTTGCTACCTTTGTGTAGTCGGAATTGCACAATTTGGGGAAGTGTGGTGTGGAGTAGATTCTACAAAATACCCGCTTCTAATTATTCACCAAACCATACACTGTATGAATGTGATAATGTCCCTGATGTTGCTATTCAGCACTATCAAACCGACAGAGGCCCTTCAAGCGGGCTTCATACAGAAGGGTAAGGCATCTTTTTACGCTTCAAAATTCACTGGTCGTAAGACATCCTGCGGGC
>JAJAYX010000196.1 GCA_026785985.1 Rudanella sp.
GCCATCAGAAAACAACTGGTAACTAAGGGGGCGGTGATGGGCAGGTTCCGCTCGTAGAAACCCGTTAATTGTTTAGCCAGCAGAACCACCCTCAGAAAGAGGCTAATGGAGATGATACCCGCATAAAAGCTGATTCGAATGAACCGTTTGTGCCACACCATCCTGAACACATAGTCCCGTACAAAGAAGAGTCCGCCAAGAATGGAAAAGGCGTTTGTAATAAAATTCAGGTTTTGCGCCGTGCAAAAGCCATAATCCGCCCGGTCGATCCAAACCAGCCAGAAGCCTGCCGTCGAGGAAACAAACAAACCGAAGGCCAGGACGTAGAACGAATAACTAACATAGAGCCTGTCGCGGAGTAGCACGCCGAAAATCAGGCTAAAGAGAGCAAACGTGCCAAACAGCCCGAAACTGACCCCCCAGAAAAGGTTTTCCTGCTGATCTACCTGCCAGAAGGCTTCTTCGAGATGGAGCCGAACGGGCAGGGTATAGGTTGAATTACGAACCACAGTACGCAGGTAAACCCACCGCCACGATGCAGGCGGCAGGGTAAACCGGACCAGCGGATGCCGGTGTTGCCAGGTGCGCCGATTCTGTGATGTTTGCCACCCAACCGGACCATACGCTGTGCGTACCGTACCTGTTTGGTCGAGGGTGTAGCAGGTAAGTTCATCAATAAACGTGTGCGCAACCTCCAGCACGAGCGGTTGCGGACGAGTGGTCAGGTTCTGGATTCGAAAGCGCAGCCAGGTTGGTGGTGTTCCTTTGTTGAACTGGATAATCCGCGTACGAACGGGTTGAAACTGCTCAGCACGTTGCCACACATCAGACACCGTTTGGGTGGTTGTGGAGTCAGTCAAATACGCAATATGTCCGGCTGCGGAGAACGAGCCATCAGGCGGTAATGGCCGGAGCAGTGGCTGTGCCCGTATCAAACCGGGTAGCAGTAAAAAGCAGATTAACAGACAGTTCAATAGCCGACGGAGCATACAGTGACTGATTTTAGGCCGATATAGACCAAGCCTGCTGAGAAAACATTTACCACTGCCCAAAGTAAGTAAAATTCCGTACACGTACACCTGATTACAAAAAATTGATTGGGTAAGTGGCAGAAAAATACGCAATTCTACGCATGACAAGCTCTTGCCAGTTGCCGCACCTTTGTCTCCTCAATCAAACCTCACATCGATGAAAACGGCCTATCAGCGCAAGAGTGAAACTACCTTAATGATCTATATTGTGCTATTTGGCGCCATCCAGGTGTGTCTGCTGGGCGCCTACTTTGTAACGCACAATATCATGCTGCTAGGCGGTATGATTGCCGTACAGGCAGTAGGCGTAGGGTACTGGCAGGACCGGAACTGGATTGCCCTGGCCCAGGCGGTTACCGGGCAGGTAGTGGACTACCGGCAGGAAGAATATAGCACCGGGCGGGGTGGCTCCCAGACGATAGATGTATTTGGCATAACCTACACGCTCCATACAACACAGCATAGCTACGAGTATGATCTGCCTAGATTCTCCAAAAAACCGGTGGTTGGCGCACCTATTGACCTACTCTACAACCCCAATAATCTAGATGATGTACGGCCCAGCCAGGATCGGTGGATAACAGCCCGGCTGATGATCATGATGACAGCTATCTTTCTGCTCATTGTCCCGATCTGCATCGCAATCAGTTAATGTACAGACCTGATGGCCGAACCGGGAAACCACGTCTTTTCCCCGAAAAATACGCAATTCTACGCATAACAACTCTTGCCGGTTGCCGCACCTTTGTCACTGCTAAATCAATTGTTTTTAGTCTTATCAAACCCGTTTCACCCAATTTACCAATTATCATGAAAACCAAAACAACCCTGTTTACTGCGGTCGGTCTGCTGATCGCGTTCAGTTTCACTGCCGGTCAAACGGCTCACGCTCAGTGCCGAGATCCCTGGATCAATCAGGCGTACCGCGAACTTGGCAAAACCCCCGCTGGGCAGGGCGAAGCCGGTCAGTGCAACATCAAGTTCTATAACAATGGCACGTGGGGATCCTACCCCGAATTAAAGCGCTATGTGCAGGAATTTCAGAGCTGCGGCATCACCGTAGGCCACGCTATGCTGCCCAATGGCCATTCGGTAATGGCCATTAAAGCACCCAGTTTTGGGACGGCTGTCAATGTCTTAGACGCAGCAGGCAATATATTCGCTGAGGGCGCGGCTAAAGCAGCCGCTGCGGGCGCAAGTAAATTGATCGGTAATGACAGTGTGGGTCTTGTCGGTAACGACGGTGCTTCGATCATGGTAGACCAAAATGCACCCGGTTTCATCTTCTCGGGCAACTTTGGCACACTGTCGGGCCGAAGGATTAAAACAAGCGGTCGAGGGGGCATAAGAGTCCGATAACCGTACGAACGTCCGCCAGTCGTCTCGTCAGGGGCGGGGCAGGTACGGACATGATCCGCGATATGTACGTTGGGGGAGTCATGTATAAACGCCAATAATCATCTTTTCAACACGTTGCCATGAAAACGCATCCAAATCCAGTAATCACCAGACCTGGCAGAAACGCCCGGTGGCTCTTGTTTTCGCTTCTACTTTGTCTGGCGGCAGGATTCTGTCAGCCGGTTAAGGCGCAGCAAGGCCGGAACGGGTATCCGGCTATCACGAAGCTGTGTCCCGGTCGGGGACATCGTCTCATGTATGCGGGCAGAACCGCCCAAATACGTGACGGCCAGCCGAGGCCGGAGGATCGCCAGCTTACCCTTTACCTGGTACCGCAGGGCGAACCCTTGAAGGCGGGCATTGTGGTAGGGAGTGTCAAAGAGGCCGTAAGTTATCAGGTTGTCTATCCGCCCGGCCACAAAAACTACAGTCACCCAACCATGGCAGAACCCCCCTTGGGCCGGTTAGATTTTTCTATCCCGGCCAACCTGCCCGCTAACCTTCTCAACAAACC
>JAJAYX010000197.1 GCA_026785985.1 Rudanella sp.
ACATTGCATCGCGCAAACAGTATACCACCAGCCTGATGCCCGATCCCGTTTCAATGGGTATTACTGAGCAGCAACTGGCAGATCTGGTTGCCTATTTGATGAAGTAGCTACTGATTTCCGTCATTGAAAAAGACGGTTAATCCATCTTTCCCAGCTACGATAATGTCTTTTCGGCCGGTTCCGCGCAGGTCGTGCAGGGCAAAATAAAGCCCTGTTCCTTTGCCTACACCCGCCGGGCCATAGGATATAGTGTGTTTAGTGAATGCCTTCCCGTCCCATGTAAAATAGTATAGGCCCACTTCGTCGTAGCAGCCGGGATCGCCGTCGTTGTGGGCGCGGAAACGTTTACCCGTAATGAGATCAGGGCGATTATCTCCGTCGATATCAGCCCATTCCATGCTGTGATATTGGGAGTTTTTTTCATCAATTACATGCTTGATCCAGGTACGTTTGCCATCGCTACCCTTTTTTTGCTCGTACCAGTGGAGACCGTACCCGTGGCCCTGCCCCACAATCAGGTCGGCTAGCTTGTCGGCGTTCAGGTCAGTCACAATAATGGGAATGCTGGCCGTGCCGAGGTCGAACTCCTGGTGATGTTTCCAGCCTTCGTTGCCCATATTCTCCACCCAACCCTTGGGGATGATGAAATCGCCTTTCCCATCGCCATTGATGTCGCCGAAACCGATCCCATGCCCCTGCGTTGAGGCAACTGGAATCTGGCGGAAGGTGTTGGGTTTGTCAAGCTTAAAGTACTTCAGGGGTTTATTAGGATTGTTGGGCACAATCTCGACTATACCATCGCCATCTATGTCCCAGGCTCGGGTAGTTTCCACATTACCCACCTCAGCAATATCATGAATGGGCCACGTTTTTCCAGTTGGACCAGTATTCTCCAGCCAGCGAAGCATGCCGCCAAACCAACCCCCCGTCACCACGTCCTGATCACCATCGCCATCGACGTCTAACGGAATGGTCGAAAAGTCATCGTAATATTCGTCGAAGCGTTTCTGATCGCCAATGAGTTTACGCCTGCGGAATGAGTTTTTGCGCTCGTCAGCGTTTTCGTACCAGAAATCACCAGAGACCAGATCGGGTTTGCCGTCTTTATTGACATCAATAATACCCACCGACTCGAAACTTTCGGCGGCAACAAAATGCCGGGTGAATTTCACGTCGCGGGTTGCCCGAGAGGGTGAGATTCGAGTAGTAGAGGCTGTAAACAGCGATAGAAGCAGGATGTAACAGAGGGTCGTTTTCACAGATCTGGAATTGAGCATGCTGGCGATGAAGCTGCCAATAAATGCTTTGTTAATCATTATGGTGACAAGCAACGCTTTTTTTAACAAGTGATTAATTTACTGGTTTCTTTTTAGTAACAATTGATTGAATGTTACAATGAACAAAGATACTAAACGTAACAAATGAGCCACTAAATGTGGTAAAGACTGGTATTGAGAAAGTCAGTTTGCGCTGGATTGGGGTACTGTCTGTTATGATTCTTTTAAATTCCCAATTATACGTTTTTACGAAAGAGCATAACCGGACCTTTGCGGAACCAACCAAAAAGACTTGTTATGCCCATTTTCTATCAATCTACTTTATCACCTATATTCATCTTCCGCTGGGGAATACAGCTTTGTATCCTGATAGCCCTGGGGTTGCCGACTATTGTTCAGGGGAAGTATTATGTACCCGACCTAGGCTCCAGTATGAATAGCCGAAACGGGCTAGTGAAAGCTGACCTTACCATTAGCGGCCGGGTAACAGATGCTTCGACTAATGAGGCACTGGCGGGCTGTACAGTCGTATTAAAAGGCAGTCAGAAAGGTATTACTACTGATGCCAACGGCGAATTTCGGATTGTAGTCCCGAATGGAGAGGCCGTTCTGGTTATTGGGTTTATTGGATTTGTATCGCAGGAAGAGCGCGTAGGTAATCGAACCAGTTTAACTGTAGCACTAAAACCTACGGCCTCCGAACTGGCGCAGGTCGTAGTAATTGGCTATGGTACCACCACCAAGAGAGACGCAACGGGCGCAGTGAAAACGCTGAAGAGTACCGACTTTAACCGGGGTATTATCAACTCGCCGGAGCAACTGTTGCAGGGCCGGGTGGCTGGTGTAAACGTAACGTCGGCTAGTGGGGAGCCAGGTGGTCGGCAGAGCATTACCATTCGCGGGCCGGGCGGTGTCAGAACGGGCAGTACGCCCCTGTTCGTCCTCGACGGGATTCCGCTCGATAACTCCGGCACAGGCGGAGTCACCAACCCGCTCAACTTCCTGAATCCGCAGGACATCGAAGCGATTGACGTACTGAAAGATGCCTCGGCTACGGCCATTTACGGAGCGCGGGGCGCCAACGGCGTAATCCTGATTACGACCAAAAAAGGCAAAGCCGGTACAGCTAACCTGACTCTCTCAGCCAACGTCGGGGTGTCCAATATCGCCCGGCCCATCGAACTCTTCAACGCCGACGAATTTCGGAAGCAGGTGGTGGCTGTCGGGGGCGTGGTCGATGACCAGAAAACCTCGACCGACTGGCAGCGCGAAATCAGCCGGAGAGCCATCACCCAGGATTACAACATGGCGTTCAGTGGCGGCACCGACCGGCTCACTTACTACGGTTCATTGGGCGTTCAGAACCAGGACGGTATCCTGAAAAATAGCCGCCTGAATCGCTACACGGGTCGTTTCAATGCGTCGCAGAAATTCCTGGAAAACCGGCTCGTGCTGGACGTAAACATGACCGCATCGCAGACGCTGAACGAACGCCCGCCTATCGGAAGCATCATCGGGGAAGCGCTGTCGGGCAACCCAACCTTCCCGGCCTACGATGCAATGGGCGTACCGGCCCGGTTTCAGGCGTTCACCAACCCGCTGATTACGCTGGCCCTGAACAAAGACCTGACTACCACTAACCGCGTGGTTGCCAGCGTGTCGCCTTCGTTCAAAATCACTAAAGACCTGACCTACAAACTGAATCTGGGCGTAGACAATTCGAGTTCGACCCGCGATGTGCAATCGCTGGCCAATGCGTTGCCGTTGCAGGAAGGTCGCCTGGATGCGATCTACGCCAACAACCGCAATGTGCTGATCGAGAATTATTTCACGTACAACTTAGCCCGAAACGACCACAACCTGACTGCCCTGCTGGGGCATTCGTACCAGAAAATTTCGCTGTCGGGCCGAAACTGGAACATCAACAGATTTCCGATTTCGGCGGTCGAACCGATCAACAACCCCGGTTTGGGGCAAGACCTGACACTGGTCAACAACCGACCCGGCGGCTTCGCGCTCGAAAACGAACTGCAATCATTTTTCTCGCGGGTGAACTACCAATTCCGCAATCGCTATCTGTTCACGGCAACGGTCCGGGCCGATGGGTCGAGCAAGTTCGGGGCCAACAACAAGTACGGTGTGTTCCCGTCGTTCTCGGCGGGCTGGCGGCTGTCGGAAGAAAACTTCCTGAAATCGGGGCCGTTCTCTGACCTGAAACTCCGTGCGGGCTGGGGCCAAACGGGCAACCAGGAGATTCCGTCGAAAATCACGCAGGCGTTATTTACTGCGTCGGTGGGGCCAGCTACGAGTTACCCCCTCGATGGCTCGACCAACTACCCGGCGGGCGTAACCTACACCCGGTTGGCGAACCCCGATATTCAGTGGGAAGTATCGACCCAAACCGACATCGGCCTGGACTTCGGTCTGTTCAACGGGGCGTTGACGGGTACGGTTGACTTTTTCCGCAAGGTGTCGGGCAAGATTCTGCTCGAAGTGATACCGGCTGACCCCCATCCAGCCGGCCTCGACCTACTGGACAAACGTGCCGGACATGACGATCACCAACCAGGGCCTTGAACTGGACCTGAACTACCGCCACGTGAGTACCAACGGATTCCGGTTCGACGTGGGCGGTAATATCACGTTCATCAAAAACATCGTGAATAACTCGCCTTACTCGGTTATCACGTCAGGGTCGGCATCGGGCGCGGGCCTGACCTCGGCAACGGTGAACGGCTACGTGAACGGCCAGCCCATCGGTACGTTCTTCCTGCGCGAATACATCGGTATCGACGATAAGGGCGTGAGTAAATACAGCGATACCAACGGCGACGGCATTGGCGGAACCGACAAAGACCGGATTGCCGCCGGAAGCGCACTGCCAACGCGGCAGTTTAACTTTAATACCAGCGCAGGCTACAAAGGCTTCGACCTGACGGCCAACTTCAATGG
>JAJAYX010000198.1 GCA_026785985.1 Rudanella sp.
CGGGCTGACCTTCTGTGATGTTTGTGTGGCAAACGACACCACGCTTAGATTCTGGATTTGGTGTTATTTCGAGGAGTATTTTGAGTCCTTCACCATCAATCAGCCATAAATACTTACCTTCAATGAGCCATTTATTGGCAGTATCAACAGGAACAACGACGATATCGCCAGGCCTACCTTTGACTGTCACATTGTGGATTTGGTCTAAAAATAGTGTACCTTCAAAGTCCAGCACTAAATTCTCAAAGCCCATTCTCTCAAATGGCAGTACTGCAGGGCCAAGTGCTTTAGCATGCTCTTCCGATAAGCCTGTCATTGAAGTTTAACAAACACTTTTTCTTTGGACTCTTCCATTTTTTCTAAGCCGAACCGCTTCAACGCTTCTATTGGCTTTATGAATCAAAAAGTAGCCTGGATTACCGGGGCCTCCTCCGGCATTGGCGAAGCTCTTGCCCTCGAACTCGCCCGGCGGGGTGCCAAACTCGTGCTCTCGGCCCGGCGCGAAGACGAACTCCGGCGCGTGGCCAACGCAACCAACCTGCCCCCATCCCACGTATTGGTGTTGCCGTTCGACATGACCGACGAGGCCCGTTTGCCCGGCCATGTGCAAACGGTGCTGGATCATTTCGGGCAAATCGACTATGTGTTTCAGAATGCGGGCATTACGCAGCGGGGTACCGTGGCCGAAACCAAATTTGAGGTCTATCGGCAGCTTATGGAAATCAATTTTTTTGGGGTGGGGGCCCTCACAAAAGCCGTGTTGCCCCATATGTTGAGCCGAAAAAGCGGGCATTATGTGGTAACAAGCAGCGTGGCCGGAAAACTCGGCACCAAACAACGGTCGGGATATTGTGCCAGCAAACACGCGCTGCACGGTTTTTTCGACGCGCTCCGGGCCGAAATCCACGAAGCCGGTTTGCACGTAACTATGGTGTGTCCCGGTTATATTAAAACACCGATTTCGCTCAACGCCCTCAATGCCAACGGTCAAAAACACGCCCGAATGGATCAGAATCAGGCTATCGGCATGGACCCGGCTGAGTGCGCCCGCCAAATTTGCAACGCTGTGGCCCGCCATTGCGAAGAAGTGTATGTGGGCGGTTTTGAAACAATGGGAATCTACCTGAAACGGTTTTTCCCGGGAATTCTTAGCCGGATTCTGCGGTCAAGATCGGGAGAATAAGGGATTACAGAACATTTCCGACTTAATTATGGTCATTCCCTTTATCCTGACTTACTTTTAGATTATTCTTGCATTAAATCAATTTGCCAAACAAAAGTGACGTATGAGAAAAAGATTACTACTAAATAGTCTGTTGTTTTGGTTAGTAGGCCTGACAGCCTTTGCCCAGAGCAGAACGGTAACCGGAATTGTCACCGCCAGTGAGGACGGGGCCGTGTTACCAGGGGTCAACGTGATCGTGAGGGGAACCACTAATGGGGCCACTACCAACACCGATGGGCGATTTACGCTGAACGATGTACCCGCCAATGCCACACTTCAGATTTCGTTTATAGGCTACGAAAGTTTGGAAGTCCAGGTGGGCAATCGCGCCACCATAAACGCCCGGCTTAAGTCGGATGTGAAGCAGTTGGGCGAAGTAGTTGTAACGGCCCTCGGCCTGGAACAAAGCCGCGATGCATTTGGGTCGGCAGCTTCGCAGGTGAAGGGAACGGCCATCGCCAAGTCGGGGGAAGCAACGCTCATCAATGGTTTGTCGGGCAAGGCATCGGGCGTGACCATTGTTCGCTCATCGGGTGATCCGGGTTCGGGTTCGTACATCCAGATTCGGGGACAAAGCACCATTTCGGGCAATTTGCAGCCACTGATCGTGCTGGATGGTATTCCAATCAACAACTCCACGCTCGGCAACAGCACTCAGGGCGTGGCGCAGCAGTCGCGTTTGAACGATATTAACCCCGAAGACATTGCCTCCGTCGAAATCCTGAAAGGAGCGAGTGCTGCTGCCATTTGGGGAACGCGGGCTGCCAACGGGGTGATCGTTATTTCGACCAAAAAAGGCACCGCCGGGCAGGGTAAAATCAATGTCAGCTTCAAATCGACGCTGTCGATAGACCAGTTGTACAAAAGCCAGCCCCTGCAAAGCAACTACGGTGGGGGTCGGTTTGGTCTCTATGAGTTTGTGCCGGGCGGAGGTCTGTCGTGGGGCGATAAAATTGCCGACCGCAAGGGCGGTGCCGACACCGAAATTACGGCCCCCACCGCCACAGGCTACGCCGGGTATTTCCAGGGCGACGACGGCGTGAAGCGGTATCGGGTTGCCAACGGTACGGCAGCCAATCCGCACGGGGGGAAAAACTCGAAAGAGGTGTATGACTACCGGGATGCCTTCTTCAAAACGGGTTATTTCACCGATAACTCACTCAGTTTAAGCGGAGGAGACCCAAATGGTAATTTCTACCTGAGTCTCGGCGACCTGAATCAGCAGGGTATTATCAAGAATAACAGTAACTACCGCCGGACAACCGCCCGCGTTAATGCGGAGCGTCGGTTTAACCCGTTCATTAAAACCACGGCAACCTTCGGCTACACCAAAACCAACTCCGACCGGGTGCAGCAGGGATCGAACCTATCAGGCTTATACCTCGGTGGTTTACGGACTCCCGCCGACTTCAACGTGCTGCCCGAAGTAGGCACGTTTTACGCGCCAAGCGGTGAGATTTTTGCCAACCGGCAACGGGCTTACCGTAACCCCATTGGTGCCAACACCCGGTCTGTGTATGACAACCCAATCTGGACTCAGAAAAACGTGCGAAGCACGTCAGATGTAGATCGCTACATCGGCAAGTTCGAGATGACGCTGAGTCCGTTGAAATGGCTCGATGTGGTGTCGCGCGTGGGTATCGACTCCTACACGGACAGCCGTCGCGATTTCTGGCCCGCTATCTCGTCGGGTAATCAGGGCGGTTTATTGGCACTCAATGCCATTACCGAAACCCAAACGGATATGCAGGTTTTCGGCAATGTCCGTCGGCAGCTTACCAGCGACATTAATTTGAATGCCATTGTAGGTGTAAACTTTAATAACCGGCTGTTCAAGAACAACTCTGGTTTTGCCCGCTCGTTTATTCTGGCCGACAACCCGGCTCCGTCGGACATCACGAACGCTCAACCAACCAACAAAGACCCCAACTTTGGTTTCTCGCAACAACGTACGGCGGCAGTTTACGCCACAGCCAATATTGGCTACCGCGATTATTTGAACCTGAACCTAACGGGCCGGGCTGAGTCGGCATCGAGTTTTGGCAAGCAAACCAAACGTTCGTTCTTTTATCCGGCTGCCGATGTGGCTTTCCAGTTTACCGAAGCTTTGCCCGGCCTGAAAGAAAATCAGACGCTGTCGTTTGGCAAACTGCGCCTGTCCTACGGTGAAGTGGGGGTGCAACCGGAACCGTATAATACGGTCACCTACTATACGCCAGGTGGTCTGGGCGAGAGCTGGGGACCAAGCCTCGATGCGCTGGCCTACGGAAACGGCGGTTATCAGGAGAGTTCGGTGTTGGGCAATCCGGCCATTCAGCCGGAGCGCAAGCGTGAGTTTGAGGGAGGTCTTGATCTTCGCTTTTTGCGCGACCGTTTCTCTTTGAGTGGTACGTATTTCCAGAACCGCACCCAGGCCGCCATCCTCTCGGTGGCAACGGCTCCATCAACGGGCTTCACCAGCCGGACGGGTAATGCCGCCGAAATCAGCAACAAGGGCATCGAACTCGATTTGGGCGCCAAAATTCTTCAGGGCGATGGACTGACCTGGGACATTAACGCCAACTGGACGCGCTATCGCAATTTGGTTAACTCGCTGAGTGGCACCACATCACTGTTCCTGGCGGGTTTTGCCGGCACATCGTCGCGGGCCGTTGAAGGACAACCGCTTGGTGTGCTATGGGGTGGCGATTTCCTGAAAGATGGCAGTGGAAAACTGATTCTGAACGATGCTGGTTTCCCACAGGCAGCTCCGCAGGAGGGCGTAATTGGCAATCCTAACCCTGACTTCAGGATGGGTATTGGCAACACCTTTGCCTATAAAGGACTGTCGCTGTATGTGTTGTGGGATATGCAGGTTGGCGGTCAAATTTGGGGTGGAACCAAAGGCGTGTTGGGCTACTTCGGTCGGTCGGATCTGACCGGGAACGAGGTCACGGCCACCAAAGATTTGAAGGTTTACAATACCGACAACGACCAATATGGCGATGCCAACGGCATTATTAAGTCAGGAACGACGTTCCGGGGCAACATTGCCGATTTTGGTGGTGGTCAGGTGGCCCTTACCGAATCGTGGTATAAAGATCTTGGGGGTGGGTTTGGTCCGGTAGCCAGCCAGTTTATTGAGAAAGCCGACTGGCAGCGTCTGCGTGAAGTGACCCTTTCGTATTCGCTCAAATCGCCGGGCTTCCGCGAAAAAACGCGCCTGTCATCGGTCGATTTCTCACTGACGGGTCGTAAC
>JAJAYX010000199.1 GCA_026785985.1 Rudanella sp.
ATATCGCGGGCTTCAACAGCTACGTCACGGGCTTCGACGGCTATGCCTTTCGACTCAATAGCAGCGTCTTTAGCATCTAAGGCCACTTCTAATACTTGCCCAACCGACCGGGCTACCTGAGTAATTTGAGCCGAATGTTCGTCTTGTTTAACCAACATCTCGGACATGATTTCCTCTAACTGGCCAAATCGTTCTTGCGGGTTCATCGGGATTTTAAGTAAAGATTACGTTAAAGGTGTTCCTGTTTAGACTGTGCAATCTACACCATTTCGTTCTTTACTAAAAACTCTTGGGCAACTTTGTCATCTTTGCGAACAAATGGCCTGATAATTAGCCGCGTACCGCGCTGGTAAGTAAAGAATCGGTAGATCCAGTTGCTCAACACGACTAGCTTGCTACGGAAGCCAATCAGGTAAAAAATGTGAACGAATAGCCATGTCACCCAGGCAAGAAAACCCCCAAGATGAACACCGCCGGGTAGGTCGGCTACGGCCCGGTTACGACCCACAATAGCCAGATTGCCCTTATTGAAGTAACGGAATGGCTGCATATCGCGATTGCGCACCAGTTGACCAAAGTTCTTAGCTAAGCGCTCCCCCTGCTGAATAGCCGGTTGGGCCACGCCGGGGTGTCCGTTCGGGAAAGCCGGGTCGCCCCCTTTCATATAGGCAATGTCGCCGATGGCAAAAATATTGGTTAGGCCCTGCACCTCGTTGAACTCGTTGACCAGAATTCGGCCCCGTTCAATGCTTTCGGCGGGGATTCCGTCGATCATCGACCCCGTCACGCCAGCCGCCCAGATTAAGGTTTGGGACTTAATCTGCTCACCAGTTTTCAGTACTACTGTTTCGCCGTCGTAAGTATCGACGAGGGTTTTGAGTTTTATTTCGATACCTAACTCCTCCAGATAACCGTGAGTCGTTTTGCTCGATTCGGGGTCCATTGGTGGCAGCACCCGGTCGAGACCTTCGACAAGGTAAATGTTCATTTTGGAGAAATCCAGCCCCGGATAATCGTTGGGCAGCACGTGCTTACGCATTTCAGCAATGGATCCAGCCATTTCGACACCCGTTGGCCCGCCACCCACAATCACAAAGTTGAGCAGCGACTGCTGGATTTCGGGGTCGCGGGTGATGCTTGCCTGTTCGAAACATTGCAACAACTGACTCCGCAAGTTGAGCGCGTCAGTCATTTGCTTGAGCGGGAAGGCGTATTTCTGGATCTCTTTATTTCCGAAAAAGTTGCTTTTCGATCCGGCGGCAATCACCAAATAGTCATAGTGCAGATCCCCAATGAGCGTTTTCACCGATTTCTCCACTGGGTTAACACCCGTGACGCGCACGAGCCGGAAATGAAAATCGGCCTTATTACCGAACAGTTTGCGGAGCGGTTCGGCAATGGAATCCGGCTCCAAACCCGCCGTGGCAACCTGATAGAGAAGCGGCCAGAAAGCGTGGTAATTCTGCTTATCGAAAAGCACAACCTGAAAATCGCGGCTATCTAAATTTTTGGCAACATTAACACCTCCAAAACCACCGCCGATAATCACGACACGTTTTTTAGTGGTGGTGGGAACATTGAGCGAAAGTTTATCAAATTCTAACATGACCTGGTGCTATTTATTAAACCGTTGAGTTTCACCTATTCTTTACTGCTATTAAGCGGTATTGTTTATGAAACAACAAAAAATGAGACCGAAGTGTGCAATATCTGTACCTTCGGTCGCGTACATGCTTTTGTTAAAGCGTGTTAAATTTTAGTTAACTCATCGCTTTCATTCCAACCAATTGCCCGCCTTCGTACTCTTGTCATAAACGCACTTCCTTTATGAACTTACGTTACCTGTTAATCGTAGTTTTTGCCTGGTTTGTCAAATCAGCTTTTGCCCAAAACGTACCCCGAACACCCAAACCCGTTGCCACGCGCTCCGTCGCCACGGTTAGCGGCTATGTGCGCGAGGCCGGTAGTCAGGAGGCCCTGATTGGCGTGAACGTCTATCTGCCGGGCACCACAACCGGCACTACAACCAATACCTACGGCTTTTATTCACTCACACTACCTAAGCAGGATAGTGTCCGGCTGGCTTACTCGTTTGTGGGGTACGAGGCTATTCTACGCACTCTTCCGTTTCAGAAAGACCAGCAACTGAATGTAAACCTCCAGCCCGGCAAAGACCTGACCGAAGTAACGGTTACGTCGAGCCGAATTGAGGAAAAAGTGAGCAATTCTCCCCAAATGAGTCAGATTGATATTCCGGTGCAGCAGATAAAAAAAATTCCGGCGTTTCTGGGCGAGAAAGACGTGCTGAAAGTGCTACAATTGATGCCGGGCGTGCAAAAAGGCTCCGAAGGTAGCACCGGAATTTACGTGCGCGGGGGCGGCCCCGACCAAAACCTGATTATTCTTGACGACGCCATTGTGTATAACGCCAATCACTTGTTCGGGTTCTTTTCGGTGTTCAACGGCGATGCCCTCAAAAGCGTTGAACTGACCAAAGGCGGCTTTCCGGCCCGCTTTGGGGGTCGGTTATCGTCGGTGATTGACCTGAATATGAAAGACGGAAACCGCGAGAAACTCCACGGTGAGGGTGGTATTGGCCTGATCTCGTCACGACTGACGCTGGAAGGTCCGTTGACGAAGAATAAAAGGCCGGGCCAGCGTTCTAGCGAATCCACGCGGGGATCATTCCTGGTTTCGGGCCGGCGGACGTACCTTGATGTGCTGGCGGCTCCCCTGATTCGGGCTCAGAGCGACGGCCAAACCCGTGCGGGTTATTATTTCTATGACTTCAATGCTAAAGCCAATTACGACCTCGGCCAGAAAGACAAAGTATATTTGAGTGGCTACTTCGGGCGCGACCGGTTCTACGCTAAAGACAAGGAGTCGGGCACCGACGTGGGAATCAGTTGGGGGAATTCCACGGGTACGCTCCGCTGGAATCACCTGTTTTCGCAGCGGCTATTTTCTAATTTATCCCTGATTTACAGCGATTACAAATTCCAGATTTCGTCGGACGAGCGCGGACGGACAGGCACCGACCTGTTTTCCCTCCGTTATAGTTCCGGCATCCGCGATTTTTCACTGAAGTACGACTTCGATTTTTATCCCAATCCGCAGCACTCACTTCGGTTTGGCGCGCAAACGATTCAGCACCGCTTCACGCCCAGTGCCATTGTCCTGAAAAACGCGGGAGACACCCAGTTTACGCAGAACATAGATAATATCGATGTCCTCGAATCGGGTATTTATGTAGAAGATACCTGGCGTCCCAACCCGTACTGGCGGCTGAACGGCGGTCTCCGGCTGAGTCATTTTATTCAGAAACAAGTCAATTACCTTCGCCCTGAACCCCGCCTTTCGGTGGCCTATATGCTGAAACCCGACCTGTCGATGAAGGCATCGTACTCGCTCATGAACCAGTACGTACACCTGCTCTCGAACACGGGTATTGGTCTTCCTACCGATTTGTGGGTGCCCACCACCGACCGCGTGGCCCCGCAGCAATCCGAGCAGGTGGCAGCAGGCATCGCCAAAGATTTCAACAAATCGGGCCTGTCGCTGACCGTTGAAGGGTATTATAAAACGATGAAGAACATCATCAATTACCGCGAGGGGGCCAGTTTTTTGCTGCTTAACGACCCGACCTCTGCCGAACAGGTAAGTTGGGAAGATAATGTAACGGCGGGAAAAGGATGGTCGTATGGGGCCGAGATTCTATTGCAGAAGAAGGCCGGTCGTTTCTCTGGCTGGGCAGGCTACACCCTCTCCTGGACGCAGTGGCAATTTCCTGAACTCAATGGCGGCCGCAAATTCTTTCCCCGTTACGACCGCCGACACGACATCTCACTGGTTGGCATCTACGAACTCAGTAAGCGGATTACGCTCTCCGGGACCTGGGTGTATGGCACGGGC
>JAJAYX010000200.1 GCA_026785985.1 Rudanella sp.
CAGATGAAGCCGCCCTGCATACGCGGGTATTTGTCGATGGCTTCCCAATAGTCTTTCAGGTTGCCCACGCCATTGCCCATCGAGTGGGCATATTCGCAGACAATCAGGGGGCGGGTTGGGTCGTTTTGCATGAGTGCAACCATGCCCGCCACCGACGGATACATACAGGAGATAATATCAAAACTGGTCAGCGGTTGTTTAATGGCTCCAAAATCGGTGTTGTAGTTTTTGCGTCCTTCGTAATGAATGGGCCGGGTGTTGTCGATGAGCTTGATAAAATTGGCCATATCGGTGAAGTTTTGGCCCATGCTCGTTTCGTTGCCCAGCGACCACATCACGATGGAGGGGTGGTTTTTGTCGCGCTCCACCATGGCCCGGCCCCGCGCCATAAACGCATCGCGCCATTCGGGTTTGTCGGCAATGGGGTAGTTCTTACTAAACATCTCGTGGCTCTCAATATTGGCCTCGTCAACCACATACAAGCCATATTGGTCGCAAAGGGCATACCATTCCGGTAGGTTGGGATAATGCGACGTTCGGACGGCGTTGATGTTGTGCTGTTTCATCAACTCAATGTCGCGGATCATGTTTTCGCGGCTGATCACGCGCCCGGTTTGCGGGTCGAACTCGTGGCGGTTCACCCCTTTGAACGTCACCGCTTTTCCGTTGATAAGCAGTTGCCCGCCCGTCAGCGTCATCTCGCGGAAACCCACCCGCTGACTCACTACTTCCTGCACAATACCATCAGCAGCAATCAGTTGCAGGGTCAGTCTATATAAATTAGGCTGTTCAGCATTCCACAAGGTGGGGGCCATAATGGCTTTACTGAGCCGCAAAAGCCCTTCCTGCTCTGTGCCAACGGCATCTGCCGAACGCATTACATCCGCGAAAACAACGCCTTTTGCCGCATCATAAAGCGTTGCCCGAACGCTGTAGTTCGATTGCGGTTGGCCGGTCAGGTTGCGGACATACGCAGCAATTTTGAGGGTCGCATTTTTGTGTTGATCGTCCAGATCAGTAATGACCTGATAATCGCGAATGTGCAGTTTGGGAGTCGAATACAGAAACACATCGCGGTAGATGCCCGCCAACCGCCAATAATCCTGATCTTCGAGATAACTCCCATCCGACCAGTTGATTACCTCCACCGCCAACAGGTTTTCCGTGCCGGGTTTCAGCACATCCGTCACCCGAAATTCGGCGGGGGTCATGCCATCTTCGTGGTAGCCAACGGGTTGCCCGTTCACATAGACATAACAGGCCGATTGCACCCCGGCGAAATGCAGATAAATTTCGCCCTCGCGCCAGTTGGCAGGCACCGTGAAGCGGGTGCGGTAGAGGCCTACGCTATTGGTGTCGGTGGTGATGCGCGGGGGATTGGCCGGAAACGGGTGTTTGATGTTCGTGAAAATGGGCCGGTCATAGCCGGGATTCTTTTCGGCCCTTGCTCCCACCACCTGCCAATTGGACGGCACGGGCATATCGTCCCAATTTTTATCGAAAGCCGCCGGTTGAAAAAAGTCACCGGGGATGCGGTTGGGATGTTTGGCCCACTTGAATTTCCAGGTGCCGTTGAGCATCTGCACCTTCGGCGATTTGCGCCAATCGTCGGTCAGGGCTTGTTTTTCGGAGGGAAACGGGATGCCCGTAGCGTGGGCCTTTTCGGTGTTTCGGGCGATAATCGTGGGATCTTCCCAGTCGGGCAGGGAGGGCGTAAGCGGTGTGTTTTGAGCAAACACAAGAGAACTGAGGCTCCACAACAGGAGCGTCAACAGGCGAGTAATCATGGTTAGGGATCAGGAAAGACAACGAAGTGGTAAATATGCCGTTATTTTGGCAAAAAGACACTGTGTTTCATCCCCAGTCCATGATAATCCGCTTCATTCTTTTCGTTTCGGTTTTAACGCTAACCTTCACCACAACCGAGGGCCAAAACCGCCGACGTACTACCAGCCAGGCCCCGGTCAACAATGGGCCAATTCCGGTGGTGACGGCTCCCGAAACGCGCCTGCTCGAAAGTCTTCAGTTTGGAAGTTCGCTGCTCAATCAAACAATGCGCTACTCGGTCTATCTGCCCCCCGATTATTACACGTCCAACCGCCGTTACCCGGTGGTCTATTTGCTCCACGGTTATGGCGACGATGAGACAAGCTGGATTCAGTTTGGCGAGGCCGACCTCATTGCCGATGCCGGCATCAAAGCGGGTCAGTTACCCCCCATGATCCTTGTGATGCCCGACGGAGGCAAAAGCTTCTATGTCAATGATTACCAGAGCAAAGTACGGTACGAGGACATGTTTACCCAGGAGTTCATTCCGCACATAGATGCCACCTTTCGAACCCGCATCGGGCGCGGGTTTCGGGCCATTTCGGGCTTGTCGATGGGCGGTTTTGGGTCGTTGGTGCTGGCCATGCACCACCCCGACCTGTTCGGGTCGTGTGCGGCTCTGAGCGGATCGGCCCGCACCGACGAGATGGTTATTGCTATTCCCGACGAACGTTATAACCAGGTTTTCGCGCCCGTTTTCAGCGGCCCCGTCACAGGACAGGATAGGCTGACGCTGACCTGGAAACGCAACAGCCCGATTACATTAGCCAAATCGGCCCCGGAAGGCGACCTCAAAAAAGTCCGTTGGTATATCGACTGTGGCGACGACGATGCGTTATCTGCCGGGAATGCCCTGCTTCACATCGCCCTCACCGAACGCGATATTCCGCACGAGTACCGCTCCCGCGACGGTTCCCACGATTGGACTTACTGGCGCACGGGTTTGCCCGATGCGTTGAAATTCATGAGCCAAAGTTTTAACAGGTAAACAATGACCCTCGCTATTGACATTGGGAATACCGATGCCGTTTTCGGCCTGTTCGAGCAGGATACACTGCTTCATGTGTGGCGCACACCCGCCCGAAAAGATGCCGCTGCCGCTCATTATGAAGCCACGCTTCGGTTGTGGCTGCTCGAAGCCGATGTCCCATTGAGTGCCATTCAAAAGGCGGTTTTGTGTAGTGTTGTCCCCGACCTCACACCCATGTTCCGCGCCATGCTGACGGAGTTGTTCGGCAAAGACCCCGTTGTGGTTGGCCCAGCTATTTACCCGGCTCTGCCACTCGACATTGTAAGTCCCTACGAAATTGGGGGCGATTTGGTCGCCAACGCACTGGCGGCTTACACCCGGTTTGGCCGCAACTGCCTGATTGTTGATTTCGGCACAGCTCTGACGTTTACGGCCGTGTCGGCAACGGGCGAAATGCTGGGTGTGGCTATTGCACCGGGTCTGAAAACCGCTATTCGCGCCTTGTTTTCCAATACGGCCCAACTCCCCGAAGTCCCGCTGGAACTACCTGCTTCGGCCCTCGGCCAAAACACTACCCACGCGATTCAGGCGGGTATTATGCTCGGTTACGAAGGACTTGTGCGCTCGATGATTGCCCGCATCCGCGCCGAACTCAACAATGACTGCTTCGTGATTGGCACAGGCGGCCTTGTCCATACTATCTCGACCCTGCAAGCTGATTTCGATGAAGTTGTTCCCAACCTCACGCTCACCGGCGTTAAACTAATCGGGGAACGGGTAAGTATGGTGGGCCAGATCGCCGAACCGTTATAATCCGGTTCACCCTATTTAACCAAAACAGCCCCGGCCAGTTGTGGCCGGGGCTGTTTTGGTTAATCGCTACTACCTGCTTAATCAATCTTCAACAGTCGGATTGTATTGGCCCGTGTTGGCGTTGCTGCCCGGAGCAGCAGGATGCCGACAGACTGAGTGCTAACATCGAACCGGAAGCGTTCTTCAGCACCGGTCCGCTCGCGATGCTGCTGACCGAGAATCCGGCCTTGTGCATCGGTTAGCAACACCTGAACAGCTTCACCAGCCACGCCCGTCACCGATACGTCAACCACACCGTTAGCAATTGGGTTGCCGCCAATGGCCACAATGCCAATTGGTTGCGCGTTTATTTCGGTAGCCATCCGGCCCGTTCCCGATGCACTGACCACAATGCCCAGGGTTCCACTGGCCGACTGCCCCACTGTGCTCGTGCCACTGGTGCCGGTTCCCGACGTGCCGCTCGTGCTACTGGCCGTAATAACAACCGTGTTGCTGCCCGCTGTTGTTGGGGTTCCCGAAATAGCCCCCGTTGCTGCATTGATACTCAGACCAGCCGGTAGGCCGGTGGCTGCGTAGGTCAGCGTTTGGCCTGTTGGGCCGGTAAAGGCTCCTGTTGGGAGCGTATAGCTGAATCCCCGACCTGCAACAACCGTTGCCGAAACCAGTGATCCGCTGAACGTTACCCCAGTTGTACCCGTGCCACTGATGCCGGTCGTGCTGGTGCCGCTCGTTACGGAACTGCTGATCGTAATGCCCAATGTTCCACTTGCCGACTGCCCTACCGTAATACTTCCCGATGTGCCAGTGGTGCTGCTGCCGCTCGTTGCGGTTGAACTTGTGGCTCTGATGACCACCGTGTTGCTGCCTGCAGTAGTGGGCGTTCCTGTAATCGCGCCGGTTGCGGCATTGATTGTCAGGCCCGTTGGTAAGCCGGTAGCTGCATACGTCAGCGTTTGGCCCGTTGGCCCGGTAAAGGCTCCGGTAGGCAGGGTATAATTGAACGCCTGACCAACCGTACCCGTAGCCGACACCAGCGAACCACTGAACGTTACCCCAGTTGTACCCGTACCGCTGATGCCAGTGGTGCTGGTGCCACTCGTTACCGAACTGCTGATGGTAATACCCAGGGTTCCACTGGCCGACAAATTAGCCGTGTTGGTAGCCGTGAGCGTTACCGAACTCGTTCCCGATGCCGATGGCGTACCTGTGATGGCCCCTGTTGCGCCGTTGATACTCAGACCCGTTGGCAGGCCGGTTGCGGCATACGACAGCGACTGACCCCCATTGGCAAAAGCGTTGGCTGGCAGCGTGTAGCTAAACGCCTGACCAACCGTACCTGTTGCCGACACCAGCGAGCCGCTGAACGTAGGCGCACCGATAATGCTGATTCCCAGCGTTGTACTGGCCGACAAACTGCCCGTATCCGTAGCCCGGATTGTTACGGTGCTGTTACCCGCCGTAGTTGGCGTTCCCGTAATGGCACCCGTACCTGCATTCAGACTCAGGCCTGCCGGTAAGCCCGTCGCCGTGTAGGTCAGGGTTTGGCCGTTGGCATCGGTGAAACCGCCCGTTGGCAGCGTGTAACTGAATGCCGAACCCACCGTAGCCGAAGCGGAGGCCAGTGTTCCGCTGAAAGTCGGAGCCGTGTTGGCGTTGATGGTAATCGTCAGCGGTGCGCCCACCGATGCACTCCCGGTGTCGGTAGCCGTGATTGTTACCGAACTAACCCCCGATACCGATGGTGTTCCCGTGATGGTTCCCGTACTGGCATTCAGGCTCAAACCCGCTGGCAAACCCGTGGCGGAGTAACTGATGCTTTGTGCGTCGGCATCGGTAAAAGTATTGGCCGGGATAGTGTAGCTGAACGCCGACCCAACCACGCCCGTTGCCGACACGAGGGTGTTACTAACAACAGGAGCGCGGTTGGCATTAATGGTGAATCCCAGTGTTCCTGTGGCCGACAACCCGCCCGTGTCAGTCGCCGTAAGCGTAGCCGAACTGGTTCCTGATGTCGATGGCGCACCAGTAATGGCCCCGGTTATCCGGTTCAGGCTCAGTCCCGCTGGCAAACCCGTCGCCGAATACGTCAGCGATTGGCCCACGTTGGGATCGGTGAAGGCCGTCGTCGGGAGGGTATATGTAATAGCTGATCCCACCGTTCCCGTTACCGAGGCAACGCTTCCGCTAAATACGGGAGTCTGATTTGGCACAACCGACAGGCCCAGCAAACCCGTTGCGGACAATCCGCCCGCATCCGCAGCCGTGAGGATGAGCGAGTTGGTGCTGGTGGTTGCTGCCGTACCCGTGATGCCCCCCGTTGTGGGGTTGAGTGTCAGGCCCGTTGGCAAACCGACAACAGCGTACGTCAATAGCTGACCCGTGTTGGGGTCTGTAAAAGACCCCGTTGGCAGCGTGTAGCTGAACGGCACACCCGCAATGGCCGTGGCCGATACCAGCGACCCGCTGAAGGTTGGGGCCAGGTTGGGCGTAACGAAAATACCCAGCACCGAACTGGCCGACAAACCACCCGTGTCGGTCGCCGTGAGCGTTACCGAACTGGTTCCGGTGGCCGATGGTGTCCCCGTAATGACCCCAGTAGCCGTGTTCAGGCTCAAGCCCGTTGGCAACCCAATAACCGCGTAGGCC
>JAJAYX010000201.1 GCA_026785985.1 Rudanella sp.
GTTCTGCCGTACCCGTTCCGGCCCGGCAGGGGCCGGGCCGGGGTGGCCAGGGACTGCTGCGCATTTCGTGGGCGATTTCGAGGTACGTTAGTTCGGAGCAGGTCAGTTTTAGAAACATGATTTCCCGTGGGGTCAGGAAAGCGAAAGAAAGGGTTGTGTCGGTGAGGGTAAAGGTTGTTTTCATGGTCGGTGAAAAGCAGGTGGGTTTGAAAGTGGGGGAAATAGATGATTTCCACGCTGATTTCCATACCGTTTAATCAAAGACCGCATGTTTTTTTGTGTATTTTGCCCAAAAACAAATGCGAGCCTAAATCTGACCCTTTCCCTAATCCATGACCTACCGAATCGCCGCCGCTGATGACCATCCCGTGGTGCTCGATGGCGTCCGGTTGATGCTCGATAGCATTGGCGGGTACGAATTGGTCGGGGTGGGGACTACGTTGAAAGAAATCGTTGCGGTTTGCGCCAGTACCCGGCCCGACGTGTTGATTCTCGACCTGAACATCGACAATAAAAACAGCCTCGAACTCGTCCCCGATTTGTTCCTGCATCATCCCGACCTGAAAATCATCGTTTTCTCGGCGTATCAATCGACGGGGCTACTCAAAAAAGCCCTGGAAATGGGCATCCACGGCTATTTGTTGAAAGACGCCACCAAAGCCGAATGGGTCGAGGCCCTGAAATGCGTGGGCCAGGGCAAAACGTACCTGAGCAAGTACTTCAAAACCAGTGTCGCGCCCATGTTCGACGAGGTCATCCAACTGGCTGATTTCCCGCAGATTGCCACCCTCTCGGATCAGGAAAAGAAGATCATCCGGCTGACGGCCCAGGGCCTGACCGAACTGGAACTGGCCGGGGCGATATTCATCAGCAAGCATACGGTGCATACCCACAAAAAAAACATTTTCAAAAAACTGCACCTGCACACCAACGCCGATCTGGTGAAGTTTGCCTACGAAAACAACCTGGTTTGAGCCGGTATCTCGATCCGGTGTTGCATCCCCTGCGGCAAGCGGTTGACGGTGAATTGCCCGTTGAGCAACTGCACCCGCGCCTGAATATTTTGCAGCCCAATGCCCGACGTTTTCTCCTGGACTACATACCCCAATCCATTGTCCGATACATCCAGGATCAGCGTCTGATCCGACTGATTGAGTTGTAGAGTAACACACTGGGCCTGAGCGTGTTTAGCGGCATTGTTGAGCAGTTCCAGGGCAATCTGGTAGATCGTCTGCGTCGTGAAAGGCTGAAAATCATCGCCCGTCAGAACAATAGGCTCAAACAACACCGTCAGCGTCGGGTGGCTGTCGCGCATATCCTGAATAAGCTCCTCCAGGGCACCCACCAGCCCGTATCGTTCCAGCAACACGGGCGAGAGCGCGTGTGAAAACTGCCGGACATCCTGCCCAACTTCGCCCAGCGCTTCCACCAAATGCTGCGCTTCCGGCTGGTGGCCATTCGTCTTGTCGGCCAGGATCGAAAGCCGCAACCGGATATTGGCGAGCGTCAGGCTGATGCCATCGTGGAGTTCCTGCGAGAGCCGCCTGCGCTCAATCACCTGACCCTCCAGCAACTGAAGGGCATTGCGCTGGCGCTGCTCGGCCAGTTCGGCGGAGATTTGGGCATTTTGCACGTAAATATTCTTAAACCGATTGGCCAGCAGCAGCGATAAAATGATGGTATCGAGGGCATTGGTAACCAGCGGAACGTTTTGCGTGAGGTAGTTATCCGGTAAATACCCCGTGTGTACCAACGTGATCAACGAACCCGCCAACAGGGTCATCAGGTACCCAACGGCCACCCAGAGGCCCTCGGGTTGTCGATTTTTGCGGTACACCATCAGGCTGATCACAACGATCGACGTAAGGGATACCACCGCGACGAAGTGCATCGCAACCATGAATCGCAAAAGCCCTTCGCCGTTGTAGCCCACGGGGTTATACCAGTAGTTTTTAAACAACCCGAGCGTTGGATGTTGCGACCAAAGTACCAAAAGAAGCGTCGTCAAAACCCCGAGTAGCACCTGGGTGTACCCGTACAGAAACCGATGTGTTTGCTGCAGGCGAAAGAAAACCCGGACGAACGAGAGGGAGGAAATATAAATCATCAGCACGATGGTGGGCCGGGCGGCACTCGCCCACCAAGTGGCCGTGGGCCATAGCAATGCGAAGCCAAACCCGGTATGAGCGGCCAGAAAAAGCCAGATGGACGTCGTGTACAAGAAATAGTAGAACGTTAGCCGGAGGCGAAAGAACAGCATTGTCAGCAAACTGAGCGCGCAAAACAAACCGCCGATGCCAAACATGAAGCCAACAAACAGGTAGAGATTGTAGGCTTTTGTCGAAAAAAAAGCCCGGTTCCACAGCCGCAACGGAATCTGAACCTGCTCGCCGTGCTTGTCGACCCACAGGTAACAAGTGAGGGTCTGACGCGGCAAAACCAGGATCGGAAACAAAAAATGGGGATGCCAGACGGGCCGTTGCACAAACGGAAAATGATCGCCGGTGAGCATACTCCGCTGGGCCTGGCCCGGCCCGAAACTGTACAGCCGAAGTTTATTGATGTGCGGATTCTCGACATCGAGCAGCAATTCCTGTGGCGTTGCATCCGGGTTGTGTAGCCGGAAGCGAACCCAGTAAAAACTATTTGAAAAACCCGGATTGATGGAAGGCCCGCGATGCGGTTGGAAGCGGCTACCGGGCACCTGGTTAATTGTCAATCGCTTCGACGTGTCTTCGAGCAGTTCGACCTGTCGGCTTAGCACGACTTCCCGAAAATCATTCCCGACGCGCACGGCGGCCTGCGGGTAGGCGGGCCGGGCCAGCATTACCAGGATCATACCCCCTAAAACCGTTTGCCAACGAGCGTTCATTTGCCGGAAAGTTTGGAGAGCAAGATACAAAAAATACCCTCCTGAGGGTATTGACCTGGCCCCGGCTAAGCGCCTACTTTTGAGCAATATAACACGAACCTGTACGCTACTTTACCGCACGGCACCTATGAAAACTGTTTACCGGCTCAGCCTGTTGGCGCTGCTCGTTTTAAAAGCCCAAGGCGGGTACACCCAGACCGTCAACGATTATTTGAATGCCTACCTGGGGGCCAACAAAGAAGGCTATCTCCAGCCGCTGGCCGATATGACCATTGCGGGGTTCAATACCGGCCTGCAACCCTCGGCCCGGATTGACGACAGGTTCTACATCCGGCTCAACCTGACGGCAATGGGTAGTATGCCCATGACTTCGCAAAAGACATTTATGGCCACCACCGAAGCCCCGTTTAGCCCTCAGCAAACGGTCAGTGCCCCAACCATCGTGGGCGAAAGGAAACCCGTATCCGTGCAGGGTGCCAACAACTTCACTTACGTTTTCCCCAGTGGTTTTGGCCTGAAACGCCTGTTATGGGCCGTTCCCCAACTGACCATTGGGGGCATCAAGGGTACGGAAGTATCACTGCGGATGCTCCCGTACGATTTCGGGGGGGATTTCGGCAAACTCCAGATTCTGGGCTTGAGCTTCCGGCACGACGTCGGTCAGTATTTCCTTAAAAAATCGCCGATTGTACTCAACGTCGGGTATGCCTACAACCAATCGGACATCGGCAAGTACATCGCCCTACAGAGCCATTACGCGTATGTGCAAGCGGGTGTAGGCGGCAAGCGGGCGGGTATTTTTGCCTGGGCGGGTTACCAGACCGGCACCTTCGACGTGTCGTACAGCTATATCGAAAACACTCAATCAAAGCCGGTTACGGCCAATCTGAAAACGAAACAGCCCTTCCTGGGCGGTATTGGTACGCATCTCCAACTGGGGCTCTTTTCGCTGGGGGCCGGTGTAGGTGGCCCCGTACCGCTGACCGGCTACGGCACTCTGGGCTTTCGGTTTATCTCACCCAAAAAAACAAAATCATGAAACAGACAATGACGAAAATATCCATCCGGTTTTATGGATATAAAACATTGATAGTTAGTGGATTATTGATCATTTACTTGCTGGTTACCGGCTGCGAGGAAGAGTCCTACCACACCTTTGATCGCTCGTTTACCGGGCAGCAAACCCTGGTTTATGCCATCAATGCAACCGGAAACACGGACCTGACCGGCGTCATCTCGAATAGGGATGTATTGAAAAGTTTACTGGGCGATGCCTCTGACCGCAAGTACCGGTCCATCGATAAGATTAGCATCAAGTCGATGCAGATCGCCGTTGATAAAACGGCCAATAATACGGCGGATAGTTTCCGGCTTTTGTCCATCACGGTAAAAGGCTTGCAAGCGCCTGTTGAAAACGAAATTGCCAGTGCCACCAACCTGAGCATCGGTCAGGGCCATGTCTATGCGGCCAATCTTTGGCTCGCGACGGGCGGAGTCGGGAAGGTGAACGAGGTATTCAATGAATCATTGACGGGGGAAACCAAGAGTTTGGATTTAGGTAGTTTAGGTAGCGTTTTACCCCGCAACATCGCCATCCGGCTCAGGGGAACGAACGTTCCGAGCGGTTCACGGGCTTCACTGACCCTGAAATTAATAATAGACTACACGATAGAATATACGGTCTGCGAAAAGGTCCCTGACCTCTATTTTGGCCCTGGCGATGAGCGTGAGTGTAATTTCTAAACTACTTCGCCGCGAGCTTTATCTCAGGCACAAACCCCCCACCAA
>JAJAYX010000202.1 GCA_026785985.1 Rudanella sp.
GCCCTCGTGCGTGTGCGGCAACACTGGGTCTACGTTGACAAAAATCGGGTTGGTCGGCTTCGGAACGGGCATCGCCCCGGCCTTACCCAAACCGGCCTCCTGCCGAACGGCAAAAAGCTGATTGACCGGTACGTTGGTTAGTTTTTGCACCGATTGGTCGGGCCAGACAACCCGGATCGAGTCGATGGTAGTGGCGGTGCCAAGCCCAAAATGCAGCGTCAGCGGCTGGCTCGATAAGTACCCGCGCACGGGGTTTAGCTCCTGGTATTGCAGCGTTCCGTTGGCATAAACCGTGGCTTTGGCTCCAACGGCCTGTTTGTTGCCGGTGGTAGGCAGCAGCCTGAGTTGGAGATAAGCGTTTTTGGTTTGCTCCCGCGCCAGATTCTGATACACAAAAGCCGGTTCGTTTATGTTGTTGACAATCAGTTCCAAATCGCCATCATTGTCGAGGTCAGCATAGGCGGCTCCGTTGGAAATGGACGGTGTTTGAAAACCCCAGTCGGCCTGTTTGTTGGCGAAGGTGAGGTCGTGGTTGTTGCGGAATATGTAGTTTGGGATTTTGGTGGACGGCATGGCCTTCACCAGATCCATCAACTGCACAGGTTCGCGGTCGATGGCTTTGCGGATTTTGTAATCGCCCCAGTATTTCAGAAAATCTTTGTTGGTGTAATCGCGCAGGTAGCCGTTCGTGATGAACAAATCCTTGTAGCCATCATTGTCGAAATCGGCCAGCAGCGGTGCCCAACTCCAGTCGGTATTGGAGACCCCGGCTGTTTGAGCAATCTCCGAAAACGTCCCGTCGCCGTTGTTCAGTTGCAGCATGTTGCGCATGTATTGCTTCTGCAAATTCTGCTGCACCATCAACTCAAACGATTCGTAGTTCTCTTGAAGTTGCAGGAGTTTTTGCCGTCGGTTGTCTTCGGGCAACATATCCAGTGACATCAAATCGGGTAACCCATCATTATTGAAATCGGCAATATCGACCCCCATCGAAAACTGCGACAGATGCCGGAAACTGGCCTGTGTTTGGTCGAGGAATTTGCCGTTCTTCTGGTTAATATACAGGTAGTCCGGCTCGTTATAGTCGTTAGTCACGTAAATATCGGGCCAGCCATCGAGGTTGATGTCGGCCACGGCCATGCCCAATCCAAAGGTGAGCGGATACTGGTGGATGCCCGCCTGTTTCGATACATCGACAAAGTGGCCGTTCTGGTTTTCGAGGAGTTTGCTGCCCGCCAGTTCGTCGGTTTCGTCGTGCAGTTTGGCCAGTTCCATGTTGTCGTATTTTTTCACATTGTGGTGCAGCAGAAACACGTCGAGGTCGCCATCGCGGTCGTAATCAAAAAAGGTGGCCTGGGTGTTGTAGCCCGGATCGTCTAAGCCATATTGGCTGGCCTGTTCCACAAAACGGACGGATTTTCCGCTATTGCCCTGATTGATAAAAAGTTGGTTTCTGCGCGTACCATCGTCGCCTTTGCCAGAGTAGCACACATAAATATCGAGCAGGCCATCGCCGTTCACATCGGCCATGCTGACTCCCGTTTTCCAGTTGCCTTTGCGTCCGGCCAGTTCTGCGCCCGCTTCGGCAGTAATGTCTTTGAATTTCAGGCCACCGAGGTTCAGGTAGAGCTTGTTGGATTTGAGGTTGGCCGTAAAGAAAACATCGAGTAACCCGTCGTTGTTGAGGTCGCCCACGGCTACGCCCCCACCGTTATAAAAATACTCGTAGGCCAGCACGTTCAGGCTTTCGTTCTCGTCGATTTCGTTACTGAAATCAATGCCCGTCTGGGCGGGGGAGAGGAGTTGAAACAGGGTTTGCTGTGCCTTTGTGGGGGAGACAAATAGGCACAGGGTCGCTATAATTACCAGGTAGTAATAGTTTTTATGGGATAACGATCTATCAGATAAAAGAGTCATGAACACGTTTTGTCGTGCATTAGTCAGGCGTATTGGCATCCTAAAAAAAAGAAAGGCAGGGAGTAGGTACTTCTCCCTGCCTTGTCTTGAGTTGGTCTATTTATCCCACCAGCTACGAGCCACCCAGTTGTCGCCACCCGACAGCCTGCCAGTGGCCGTCTTATAGTTGGCGGTGTTTAGGGTAGCCTCACCGGTTGGGTAGGGTTGCCGCCGGGGAATTTGCCCATTGGAGAAGTTCCCTACGTAGTTAACGGGTGTCAGTGCCGGAAAGCCTGAGCGTTTCCAGTTGTTCCAGGCTTCTGAGAAGTTCATCAGAAGGCCGGTAGTGGCCCAATACTGCTCGTTGATTTGCTTTAGGGCATTAGCCGTTACCAGCGGGTTGGCGTCGGCATAAGCCGTAGCGGTTGCCGCATCTATGGTAGCACCATATTTCGCCAGCGACTGGATGCCGGCTACCAGCCCATTCCGATAATGCTGGGCAGCCGTTCCGCTTACACTGAAACCCCGTACAACGGCTTCGGCCAGCAAAAGCTCCGTTTCGGCGTACGTCAACACAAACAAGGGGGCGCTGCGATTGCGGTAGATCATGGTTGGTCGCGAATATTTTCCGATGGGCGTTGCGTTGGCCCCGGCACCTGTACCACCCGGATAACCGGGCGACTTAGTGATGTCGGTTGTGCCGCCGTTCATATCAAAGCCATTGGGCAGACCCAACTGAGCAGCAGGAACCGAGCTGCTGGTACTAGCCATGTCCTGGTTGGCAACCAATCCGGCGGCAGGTACTTCTGCAACCCTGCTCAAACGCGGATCGTTGGTCGATTTCAAATAATCGATCATCGTTTTACTCCAACGTACCTGGTATATGTCGGCCAGTGTAGTAAGGGCACCTCCGTTGCCGTTGCCAAAGCCTTTCGAGTCGTCGGCCATCATAAATGCATCATCGTTTACGCTGCTGAATACGCCACCCGCAGCCGCTTTTTCGGCGAAGGTTTTCGCTGTGGCGGCATCCGTTTTTACCAGACGCATGGCTAGCTTCAGCATGAGTGAGTAACCATATTTTTTCCACTGGGCAATGTTGCCTTTGTAGGCAAATGCGTCGTTGGTTGGTATAGGGCTAGCTGCGTTGAGGGCCGCAGTAGCGGTTTCAAGCCGGGTCAGGAGTGACTTATATACACTTTCCTGTGTGTCGTATACGGGAAGTGTTGCACCACCTTTGCCCTGTAGTGCCTGCGTATATGGAATATCGCCGTAGGTATCGGCAATGCTCGCCAGGGTTTGCACCTGCATAATCACCGCAACATTACTCAAGTTAGCCAGGGCAGGCTTGTCTTTTGCCAATTGCTCCATTTCGTAAGCGTAACTGGCGCTCTGATAGCCAACATTCCAGGTTCCCTGCTGGTAGTTGGCAGTATTGCTCGAAATCACGTACTTATCGGCATTGGAGTAATAGTTGGCAGCTCCTGACGTGGTGGATGCCAGCACCTGAACCCACATACTCTGGAACAGAATGGGACCATTGTATCCCGAAACTGAACTAACGTAGTTCCACTGCGCCGATGGCAGCAGCAGGTTTGGGTCAAACGTAGAGGCAGACGCCTGGGTAGGGTCGGTATTGAGTTGATCGAGATCTTCGGTGCAGGAGAACTGGAAAGCTCCAGCCAAAAGGCTCAATGCGATTAATTTATTCTTCATGATACGGTTCATTTAAACTTAATGTTCACGTTAACACCATAATTCCGGGCAGAGGGCAGGTTAGCCCCTTCAATACCTGAGTAGCGCAGGTTAGCCC
>JAJAYX010000203.1 GCA_026785985.1 Rudanella sp.
GAAGACTTGTATTCTGAACCGTTTGCCCAAGCCCCTCCCCTATGGCTATTTCACTCACCGGAAAAAGATTTTGCAGCAAATCGACAGTCTGTAGAATGGCGGGAAGATTCAACGTTTGATAGGCTGCGCTGAGGTCAAGAGCGTAGCCCATTGATGGATTGTCAGGCTTGGCTTTATCGTTAATTCTGACCTGCCGCCGTTCGTCTGCGACTCCAGAATCGGTAGCCGTAAACCGATCTGTTGCAAAGAAAATGGGAGCGTTCTGCCGGTCGGCAGTGGCCTGAAAAACGGGGCGGGTTTCAGAGACCCATTCGCCAACAACCGCCGGTATACCAGGTTTAATAATCCCCGCTTTTTCAGCAGCAATCTGCGGCAGGGTATCGCCCAGCACATCCATGTGATCGTAACCAATGTTGGTGATCACCGACACCAGCGGGGTGATCACATTGGTTGAATCTAACCGTCCGCCCAGACCCACTTCAATGATCGCCAGATCGACTTGCTCACGAGCGAAGTAATCGAACGCCATTGCCACGGTCAACTCGAAAAAGGATGGTTCGATTGCGTCTACCAGTGATTTTGTATCCTCCACAAACTGCACCACAACGGCCTCCGGAATGGGGTCTCCGTTGACGCGGATTCGCTCCGTAAACAAGTACAAATGGGGCGACGTATACAGACCCACTTTCAAACCCGCCTGCTGATAAATACTAGCCAGCATATGGGACGTACTCCCTTTTCCATTCGTTCCCGCCACGTGAATCGACCGGAATTTTTCCTGTGGATTGCCCAGAGCGGCACACAACCTGAGCGTGTTGTCCAGGCCCGGCTTCAGCGCTTTGGGGCCAATGCGGTGAAAGACGGGAAGCCGACCGTAGAGATAGTCAATCGTCTCGTTAAAGGTCATCGGTAATAGAATCTTAATGGGATCGAACGTTAATGACTACCGTACCCGTGGAGATTTCTGGTACTACCGACGACTTGGGTTGGGGTCGCAAGCGGGAAATTTGCCGTCGATAAAAATCAGTGACCGACGGGCCTACCTGCGTTTCAACAACATTGACCGCCACAATGCTCCCACTCTGATCGACCTTGATTCGGAACACGATCTTACCACTCTCGTCGGAGGCATCCTTGTCAATAGATTTATTGCCGATTGACCAGCCTGCCACGTTGAAGGCAACGCCCGTGCCACCGGGTTTGCCATAATATTCTTTTGCGTCTATTTTACCGTCGGGGTTTCCTTTGTCGCCGACCCCACTTTTGTCGTCGCCGTTGTTATTGGCCCCCGTACCCGATTCTCGCCCAACGGTTCCGTTGGCACCACCGCCCCCCGATGATCGTTTATATAGGGCATTTGGGTCAACTGTTTCCACTTTTTTTACTGAGGTCCGGCCTTCCGCTTCCCCTCGCGGGGGAGCTTCAACAGGCTTGGAGGTCTCTGTTTTTTTGGGTTCCGCCTTTCGTTCGGGCACACTAACGGGGCTTTCCGTTCGGCTGGCAATGATCGGTTTTTCAGCGATGGTTTTGCTCACTTTTGTCTCCTGCACCTTCGGAACAGGTCGCACCGGGGATTTCTCAACCCGGTTGGTGGTCATTACTTTCGGGTTAGGACGGTCTTCTGCTTTCTTTACATCCAGCACTTTTTTAGAATCGCTGGGTTTGTTGTAGGTCTGAATTTTACCACTCCCCACATTGTCCGTGCCGAAGTTAACCTCCACAAACTCGATAGGCGGAGGTTGAGGGATTGAGTTGGACAGGGTGATCACAAAAAGTATGATCAGAACCAGGAGCGAGATACCAGAAGCCCCCGCAAAAGCCATCGTCCGGGCTTGAGTCTCGTTTTCGTAGGCGGTGCGCGTCATACCGAGTAAGGGTTAATTTTTAGTAAAACGCTAAAATAAGGCGAAATGGTTTGTGAACGGGGATACGGATTGAACGGATTATGCAGATTTACACCAATTTATTTTTCAATACCCGCTATTTTCGTGCCGATTTTATCAGAAAATAACCTGCTGCTCGTATGCCCTATGTAGTGCTTGACCTGGAAATGTCGGGGCCAGACCCGGATTATAATGAGATCATTCAGATTGGAGCCGTTTTGTTCGACGACGACTGGATCGAGAAAGGGCGTTACCTCAGCAATGTTTATCCAGAAAATGAAGAGGCATTTACGGCTTCAGCAGAAAAAGTGCATAACCTGTCGTTGAGCGATCTGGAAGATGCCCCCATGATCTACGATGTGTTGCCCGAACTGGAAGAATGGATTATCAAAAATCTTGGCATCCTTAAACAACCCAACAGCCCCGATAATATGCCCTATCTACGCAACGTGGTGATTTGTGGGCAAAGTGTGATGAATGATATTCAGTTTCTGAAAGAAGCGTACCGGCTCGAAAAACTGAAGTGGCCCTATTCCCGCGTTCTGGTAGATCTGCATACGCTGAGTTATTTTGTGTTTCGACTCCTCAAAAAGAAAGGCAAAACCACGCCCCGTGGACTAAGCCTGAAAGACGTGTCGGGGTATTTTGGCCTGGAGCGGAAAGACGATTTTCATAATGCCCTCGAAGATGCGGTGCTGACAGCGGCCTGTCTGAAGCGACTCTTTCAGTTGAGCGATGGTTTCCAGTTGACCGACTGAGTGGTGACCGCTTTTATGGCTTGACCCCGTCCTCGGCGAATAAACCAGATAACCCCTAAAAGACCGATAAGCCCCCCTCCTATCCAACATACCGATTCAGTTAGGGTTAGACCCGATTGACGAAGAGGTTGGCTGTCCCCAATCAAAATCAGCCCCGCCCAGGTGCTGGGCAATTGTTGAGACCGGGAAGCCGTCCGCAACCACTCCTGTTTAGCCCGTTGCAGGGCTATGTCTTTGTCTAGACCAGCGGCCAGACCAGCATAAAATAGTTCAGTAAGCGTGTAGGTCGATCTACTGTCCACGCTCCAGAGGGTAGTCAGCATACTGCTAACACCCAGCGCGGCAAACCCCCGCGCCAAACTGAATACCCCCTCCCCGTTCTGATGACTTCCTACGCCGGTTCGGCGGGCCGATAACACCACCAACTGGGGTTGGAAAACGGGACCCGTTTGTAACTCGGACAGACGAAGCAGTGAATCAGCAAAGTATAATACGGGTTCCCGTTGCAGCGTATCAGCATGGGTAAACAACTGCACTACACTGGCACGGGGAGCCAGCTCACGAAATTTTGACCGGGTGGCGGTTAGACCCGTTAGCAGCGTTGGCCAGAAAAAATGGTCACCCACCCGTTTCAACGACTCCCCCGAACCGGGTAAGGGGGGTAGTTTGGTACCCACAAATTGTTCGGGAGCCATACCAACGAAACGGCCGTCGGTGGTCGTACCGGGCGGGTCAATCAACATCCGGTTTACGGAGTAGACATAACTGAACGCAAAGCGGTTCACCAAATAGTCGGGGGTGGTAGC
>JAJAYX010000204.1 GCA_026785985.1 Rudanella sp.
CGGCCACACCATCTTTATCGACATCTTCCAGGATGGAAATTCTGCCGGTAGGGTCATCTTCGCCGACACCTTCCAGATTAGGCATATAGCCAATCATCTGCACCACCCACATCCGGCCTTTGTTGTCAAAGTCCATGCTTACGGGGGCTTTCAATAACGTTTCGGACGCAATGAGTTTTATCGAAAACCCATCTTCTACTTTATAGGCATCAAGTGAAAATTTAGATTCGTCAAACGAGGTGATTGTGACTGCTGCTATGAACGCAGAAAGTACTACTACTGAAGCAAATACAAGTTTGAATGGTCTTTGGGTAGTCATAGTGATGTTTGTCAATGCATTTTATTTTCCCGGAAACACCCGTAACAGCACAACACCATGATGAGGTATGTCGGTTTTGAATATCCCCTTAAATTCGCCAAGATTTTTCTGCCGCCACAGATCACGCAATTTGTATGTCCCTTTGAGTCCAATTTTAGCAAAGTCAGCCGTGTAAGTTTTTGGCTGTTCGTCGTCCCAGCGGAAGTACGATTCGGGCGTTTTGCCAAAATCATCGACGTTGAACAGCCCCACGGCATACGAACCATCTTCGAGCGACTTCAGCCAGATTTGAACGCCGTTTTCTTCTAACACCAGCCTTGCCGATTTGCCCAGTGGGTCCTGGTCAATCTCGATTACTTCGTCGTTCGTTAACAGATTCAAGGTAAAAGCGTCGAGTTGCTCAATGGGGCAGCCAATCAGCATGGGGGCTGCCAAGAGGCTAAACAGGCTCACGTGGCTGTATTGCTCGTTGGGGGTCAGGCGGGTGGGGTGCAGTTTCGTACCCGTCGTGACGTTGCCCACAATCATCATATCGGGGTCGTTCCAGTGGCCGGGGCCGCCGTAGGGTGCCCACTTGTCGAGCGTAAAAGCCGACACGAACAGGCTGTTCCAACTGTCGCGAATGTCGGGGCCGGTGCGATAGGTGTTGGTCAACCGTGCCCAGTCGTTGACTTTGGCAAACGGAGCCGAATTGGAAATGCTGTACAGAATATCGCGGCCCGATTGTTTCAGCGCGACCGACATCCGCTCGGCTGAGGGGACTTCGATGCGCCAGTCGTATTTGAGGTAGTCGATGCCCCATTCGGCCATTTGTTTGGCGTCGTTGGTGTCAAATTGGTGTTTACCCACGTAGCGGAATGCGCGTTTGTTGGCGATGATGGTATCGGTGATATGACCATCTTCAAAGTCAGACGAACCACCCACAAAACCCGCGTAACTCGTAATCATGGGTGTGGAGTAAACACCCACTTTCAGGCCCAGACCATGCACATAATCCACCATGTTCTGAAAGGCCGGAAACTTCTCGTTCGGCTGAATGGCGTTGAACTTGCCGCCCCGCTTTCCCTGCCAGGCATCGTCTATGTTGACGTACATCCAGCCGTGGTCGCGCAGGCCCATCTTCACCATCGCATCGGCGGAGGCCATTACTTTCTCCTGGTCGATGTTTCTGGCCCACGAGTTCCAGCCGTTCCAACCAATGGGGGGCGTGAGCGAAATGGTATCGCCAATCTTGATTTTCAGCACTTTAGTTGCCTCGCCAAGTGCGTTTTTTGCCCGTATCGTTGTCAAATAAGTACCGCGTTGACTGAGTTTGCCCGTAATAATGCCCGTCTTTTCGTCTACCAAAAGCCCCTGCGGCAATCCTTTTGCCATGAACGTCATGGGCCGTTGGCCGGTAGCCATAATGGTGTACAAAAACGGGTTGTTGGGCGTGGCCCCAAATACGCTGGCCGAATTGATCCTCGGCGTTTTGGCAGGGGCAGGGGTTAAGATGTACTTATCGTCAGAATTAGGGAGGTTTTGGGGAAGGTGGCCATCGAGCATCACCAATTTCGCATCGGCCCAATTTCCGTAAACTTTCGTTCTGCCAGCGTCATTGACGGTCATTAGTAGCCCCAAACGCTTAATGCCATCCAGTTTTAGGCTGACTTTTTTAGGTTCGTCACCCAGCCGCATTTCACCGCTATTGAACAGGATTTTTCGGTCGCCAATCACGTAAAATGTGTGGGATAAGGCTTTGTTTCCCTTGTCATCAACACCTACCATCGCCGAAAATTCAGTGGCCTTTCCGTCCAGAAAAAACGCCAGAATACTCGTGGAATTTAGGCCTATACCGCGACTAAAATAATGCCGATTGATGAGGATAGAGTCACCACCCCCACTGACTTTTGCCTCCACGGACGGAATACCATCCGAAAAAGATTTAATGGTCAGATCGTCTAACCAGACGGGGGTGATTTTCTGGGCGTACACTTGCACGGATGACCAACAAAGCAGGAAAATCAGTACGCTTCTTATCCCAAGTCTTTCGGTAAGTGATTGATGCATAGGTTGATGATTGTTTATCATCAGTGGGTAGTTGATTTTCATTATTCCCTTAGTCTATTCTGTTTTACCAGCCGGTCTATCGCGAACACCTACCTGCTTCGCCCAGACGTCGTATTCGGTTCGGAGGCTGGTGACGAGTTGTGGCTGTTTTGAGGCCAGATTGTTCGTTTCGGTTGGGTCTGCTTTCAGGTTGTATAGCTCCCAATCGGTATCATCGGTATCTTTTACCAGTTTCCAGTCGGCTTTGCGAATAGCTTTATTGTCCTCGTACTCCCAGCAATAAGTACGTGGTTCGGCCTTTTTACGGCTCCATAAATACGACAGACTTTTTCCGGGTAAGTCGTTTGTAGGCTGCCCCGCCAATTCGAGGCTGGTTGGCAGTAGGTCCATCACATGCCCGATTCCGTCGATATATCCTGCTGTTGGCTGAATGGTGCGCGGCCATTGCATGATGCAGGGGGTAATCATGCCGCCTTCGTGCAGGAACCGTTTGTATTTTCGGAATGGCGTGGTAGAAACG